>DNMQ01000460.1:0-3098 GCA_003488145.1 Pseudomonas sp. | reverse complement strand
TTGAGCTTGGCTTCCAGCGCATAGTTGGTGTTGATCAGCGCCAGGTCGACCTGGGTCAGCACGCGCGGCAGGGTCGCCGCTTCCAGCTCACGCACCTTGATGTTCTTCGGGTTCTCGGCGATGTCCTTCGGAGTCGCGGTGATGCCGGCACCATCTTTCAGCGTGATCACGCCTGCCTTGGCCAGCAGCAGCAGGGCGCGGCCGCCGTTGGTGGCGTCGTTGGGAATGACCACGGTGGCGCCACTGGGCAGCTCGTCCAGCGACTTGACCTTGCTCGAGTAGGCACCGAAGGGCTCGATGTGCACACCGGCGACGCTGACCAGATCGGTGCCCTTGCCCTTGTTGAACTCNNGGCTGCACGTAGTCGGTGAAGACCTTCACGTTCAGCTCCACGCCTTGCTCGGCCAGCTGCGGCTTGACAAACTCCAGCAGCTCGGCGTGCGGCACGGCGGTGGCGGCCACGGTCAAGGTTTCGGCGGCCTGCGCGGAAAATGCTGCGACGGTGGCCAGGGCGGCAATCAGTTTTTTCATCGTTCGGTTCCTTCAGAGGTAGATCGGGTGCGAATTTCGCTCGCCCTAGCAAGCCGTCGAAAAACTAGCTGCGTTGGCAATACTGCGTTAGAAACAGGCTCGGAGTGCTCATTTAGAGTACTAAACTCAGCGTCCTCGCCTGTTTTGACTCGTTACACTCACCCTTCGGGCCAGCCTTCGGCTGTTACTCCCGCTGGTCGTTGCGCCTTGTCTTGCCTGCCTCGCCTACGTTTTTTCAACGGCCTGCTGATGGTTCATTTGCGTGAAAAATGGGTGACCAGCCTGTCGCCGACGCTTTGCAGCACCTGCACCAGCACCAGCAGCAGGACCACGGTGACGACCATCACGTCGGTCTGGAAACGCTGGTAGCCGAAGCGGATGGCCAGGTCGCCGAGGCCGCCGGCACCCACCACACCGGCCATCGCGGTGTAGGACACCAGGGTGATGGCGGTGACGGTAATGGCGGCGATGATGCCCGGACGCGCTTCCGGCAGCAATGCGCTGAAGATGATCTGCCGCGTCGTGGCACCCATGGCCTGGGTCGCCTCGATGATGCCGCGGTCCACCTCGCGCAGCGCGGTTTCCACCAGGCGCGCGAAGAACGGCGCAGCGCCCACCACCAGCGGCGGGATGGCACCGGCCACGCCCAGCGAGGTGCCGGTGATCAGCACGGTGAAGGGGATCATCACGATCAGCAGGATGATGAACGGCAGCGAGCGCAATACGTTGACCACGAATGACAGCGCGGCATACAGCGGGGCGTTTTCGAACAGCTGGCGCGGACCGCAGAGAAACAGCAGCACGCCCAGCGGCAGGCCAAGCAGGATGGTGAACAGCAGCGAGCCGCCGAGCATCAGCAGGGTGTCCAGCGTCGCCAGCCAGATCTCGTACCAGTCGACATTCCCCAACAAGGAGCTGAAAAGGGCTTCCATCAGCGCAATACCTCCACGTGCACGTCAGCGGCCTGCAGTTGTGCCATTGCCGCTGCCATGTCACCGCCGATCAGCGCCAGCGTGAGCTGGCCGTAGGGGGTGTCCTTGATGCGATCGATGCGCCCGGACAGGATGCTGTAGTCGACCCCGGTTTCACGGGCGACGGTGCCCAGCAGCGGCTTGTAGGTGGCGTCGCCCTGGAAGGTCAGGCGCAGGATGCGGCCCGGCACATGAGCGAAATCGTCGTGCAGCTCGCTTTCATCCATCGCCTCGTCTTCCAGCACGAAGCGCTGGGTAGTCGGGTGCTTGGGATGCAGGAACACTTCGGTGACCGGCCCCTGTTCGACGATGGCACCGGCATCCATCACCGCGACACGGTCGCAGACGCGGCGGATGACGTCCATCTCATGGGTGATCAGCACGATCGTCAGCTTCAGCTCGCGGTTGATCTCGGCCAGCAGCTGCAGCACCGATGCGGTCGTCTGCGGGTCGAGCGCGCTGGTGGCTTCGTCGCAGAGCAGGATGCTCGGCTCGGTGGCCAGCGCCCGGGCTATACCGACGCGCTGTTTCTGCCCGCCGGAGAGCTGTGCCGGGTACTTGCGCGCGTGCTCCTTGAGGCCAACGCGGTCGAGCAAAGCGGCGACGCGGGCGTCGATCTCGCTGCGCGAGCGAATGCCGGCTAGGCGCAGCGGCATGGCGACGTTGTCCGCCACGGTCTTGGACATCAGCAGGTTGAAGTGCTGGAAGATCATCCCGACGCGCTGGCGGAAGCGCCGCAGGCCATCGGCATCCAGCGCGGTGACATCTTCACCGTTGACCAGGATGCGCCCGCCGGAAGGCTCCTCGAGGCGGTTGATCAGACGCAGCAGCGTGCTCTTGCCGGCGCCGGAGTGGCCGATCAGACCGAAGACTTCACCGGAGGCGATCTCCAGCTGCGTCGGCTGCAGGGCAGGGACGTCTCTGCCGCCGGTCCGATAGGTTTTGTGGACTTGGTGGAATTCGATCACGGGCGAACCTTGTGGGTGCGGCGTTCGTTGCCGGGATATTCGGCGAAAGCCGGGCATTCTACCCGTTTGCCGGTCGGGTCGCTCGAATGTGCCCATTCGATTGACTGAATATATCGCTGCCATAGGCAATGCAAATCGTCGTAGCCGGCAACCTTGCAGCCGTTGCCGGGGTCACTAACCGGTACGCCGTGAATTGATCACGCATCTGGCCAGCCCCCGGCCCGATCGTTCGCGGTTCAGCTAACCGGCTAACCGAGGCCCATCATGACGCACAAGACCCCCAAACAGAGCGAGCTCGCCGGCACCGATACCGTCGACCGCGCCAATCACAACGCCAAGCTCGATCAGCTGGAAGAGTTTCGCAGCGACGCCACCGGCGAGGCGCTGCGCACCAATCAGGGCGTGAAGATCGCCGACAACCAGAACACCCTCAAGGCCGGCGATCGTGGGCCCTCGCTGCTCGAAGATTTCATCATGCGCGAGAAGCTCACCCACTTTGACCACGAGCGCATCCCCGAGCGCATCGTGCATGCGCGTGGTTCGGCGGCGCACGGTGTGTTCGTCAGCTACGCCGACCACAGCTGGCTGACCAAGGCCTCGTTCCTCGCCGCCGAAGGCAAGGAAACCC
>DNMQ01000219.1 GCA_003488145.1 Pseudomonas sp. | reverse complement strand
CAGAGCCGCATAGAGCGAAGCGCTCGCAAGCGCGCCTGAACTGCGGCGGACCCTTACATAGGACAGGAAAACGGCTTTTTTGCGCGCATTGTGATGAACGATCAACGCCTGACACCCCCTCTGCTGACCTTCGCTGACGAAGAGCGAAGCCCATTGAGCATTCGAGCCAAGGCGCTGGTGTTTATCGATCCCAGATCACGGCGGTTGCGCGATGATGTCGATCGGCTGGCGAGACAGCCGATTGCACTGCTGATCCATGGCGAATCGGGAACCGGCAAGGAGCTGCTGGCCAGGTATGTTCACCGTGAAAGCGAACGTGGCGGGCTGTTCGTCGCAGTCAGTTGCAGCGCAATCAGCAGTACGCGCGCCGAGGAGGAGCTCTTTGGCTACGCCGCCGGCACTCATGGTGCAGCGCTGAGCAGCCGCGCTGGATGGTTTGGCTCAGCGAACGGCGGCACGCTGTACCTGGACGAAATCGGCGATTTACCGCTGAGTCTGCAAAGCAAATTGTTGAGTGCGCTGGAAACTGGAGAAGCCTGGCGTGTCGGCGCGAGCAAGGCGACCCCTGTAGATGTTCGATTGGTGGCGGCCACCAGTATCGATCTGGGTCAGGCTGTCGCGGTGGGCAAGTTCAATGAACGGCTATACCACTACCTGAGCGACGGCCGACTGGCCTTACTGCCACTGCGCGAACGTACCGGGGACATTCTTCCACTGGCTGAGTATTTTCTGGGGGTCTACGCCCAGCGTTTAGGCCTGCCCCTGCCGTTGGTCAGCCCATGCGCGCAGCGTTTGCTCGAGACATATGCCTGGCCCGGTAACACACGTGAACTGGAGAACGTCATTCACTTTGCGCTACTGGTCAGCCAAGGCGAAGAATTGCTGCCCATCCATTTCAACTTTCGTGATCCGTTCGCGCAGCTTGAGGCGGACCTGTTACGCCTGCTCGGCAATGCCGATGCGCAGCAGCGGTCTGCACTGAGTCGATTGCTGCAGCAGGCTGCCAGGCAGCTTGATGAGGTGTCGCCCGCATAAAGCTATGTGAGCGGGGCACCTAGCGTTCCATCGTTGAATCATTAGTTTCGTTGCGTACCTGCCGACCAATCGGCGCGCCGCACTTGATCGTTGGCTGCTTGCGTAGCCACCCGAAGTGATGCGCCGATTGGCGCCTTTGCATGGAGTTCTTCTATGTCGGCAGTAGCCTCTTTACCCGCCGCCTCGGTGCAGGTCTTCGAGATCCGCCCTTTCGATGCCCCGCTAGGTGCGGAAATCATTGGCTTGGACCTGACCCAGCCGTTGCACGAAGCCGATTTCGCTCGTATCCATCGTGCCCATCTCGATCACGCTCTGCTGGTGTTCCGTGACCAGCGCATCACCCCCGAGCAGCAGATCGCCTTCAGCCGCCGTTTCGGCCCGCTGCAGATCCACGTGCTCAAGCAGTTTCTGCTGGCCGATCACCCGGAGATCTTCATCATCTCCAACATCGTCGAGAACGGTCATCCCGTCGGGCTAGGCGATGCAGGCAAGTTCTGGCATTCGGATCTCTCCTACAAGGAATTCCCCAGCCTCGGCTCCATGCTGCTGGCTCAGGAGCTGCCGGAAGAGGGCGGCGATACGCTGTTCGCCAGCCAGCAACTGGCCTATGAAACCCTGCCCGCCGAGCTGCGCCAGGCCATCGAAGGCAAACGTGCCGCGCATTCCTACATCGCGCGCTATGCCGATGAAGTGTTCGCCGGCATTCGTCGCCCGACACTGACCGAGGCGCAATTGGCCGAGGTCAAGTCGGTGGTGCACCCGGTGGTGCGCACCCACCCGGAAACCGGGCGCAAGGGGCTGTTCGTCAACGAGAATTTCACCACCCATATTCTCGATGTCCCCGAGGACGAGAGCCGGCAGATCCTCGCCGAACTCTATGCCCACAGCGCCAAACCCGAGTTCATCTACCGCCACCAATGGCAACCCCATGACATGGTGTTCTGGGACAACCGCGCGCTCATTCACTTGGCCACCGGTTGTCCGAGCCACCTGCGCCGACGCATGCACCGCACGACGATCCAGGGCGACGTGCCGTTCTGAAGGCCGCAACACCCTAATTCCCTTTTCGCTTGTATCCGAATGGAGTCACACCATGTCTCTAGGCAAACGCTTTCCCTTCATTCCGCGTTTTGGCCGGCTGGCCAGCGGTATCGGTCTTTCCCTGAGTCTGCTGGCCGGCTCGCTGGCCGCGCCTCAGGCGGCGCAGGCCGAGGGGCAGATTCGCATCGCCGAGCAGTTCGGCATCGTCTATCTGTTGCTCAACGTGGTGCGTGACCAACAGTTGATCGAGAAGCACGGCAAGGCCGACGGTCTGGACATCAACGTCGACTGGCAGCAGCTCTCTGGCGGCGCGGCGATCAACGATGCGCTGCTGTCCGGCGCCATCGACATCGCCGGTGCCGGCATCGGCCCGCTGCTCACCGTCTGGGATCGCACCCACGGCAAGCAGAACGTCAAGGGCGTGGCTTCGCTGGGCAACTTCCCGTACTACCTGCTGAGCAACGACCCCAACGTCAAGACCATCGCCGATTTCACCGAGAAGGATCGCATCGCCGTGCCGGCGGTGGGCGTGTCGGTGCAGTCGCGCTTCCTCCAGTACGCCGCGGCCAAGCAGTGGGGTGACGACCAGTACGACCGCCTGGACAAGTACACCGTGGCCCTGCCGCACCCGGATGCCACAGCTTCGCTGCTGTCCGGCGGTACGGAGCTGACCGGGCATTTCTCCAACCCGCCGTTCCAGAACCAGGCGCTAGAGAATCCCAGCGTGCATGTGGTGCTCGACACCTACAAGCTGCTCGGCCCGAACTCGCCCACCGTGCTTTATGCAACCGAGAAATTCCGCAACGACAACCCCAAGACCTACAAGGCCTTCGTCGCCGCGCTGGCTGAGGCTGCGCAGTTCGCCCAGAACGACAAGGGCGCGGCGGCCGACACCTACATCCGCGTGACCGGCGCCAAGATCAGCCGTGAGGAGCTGCTGAGAATCATCGACAACGAGCAGTTCCAGTTCAGCGTGACGCCGACCAACACCTACCCCTTGGCCGAGTTCCTCCAGCGCGTGGGGGCGATCAAGCACAAGCCGGCTTCCTGGCAGGACTATTTCTTCGAAGATGCCGCCATCGGCCAGGGAAGCTGAACTCCATGAATTCCCTCTTGCAAGGCCACACGGCCAGCACACAAAGCGCAGGCGCCTTCGACACCTTACTCGAGGTGGAGAAGGTCAGCCTCGAGTACCGCACCCCGCAGCGTGTTGTGCGGGCCACCCACGAAGTCAGCTTCGAAGTGGATCGCTCGGACCGTTTCGTGCTGCTTGGCCCTTCGGGATGCGGCAAGTCCACGCTGCTCAAGGCCGTCGCCGGTTTCATCGAACCGATCGGCGGCGCCATTCGCCTGGACGGCGCCGAGGTGCGCGAGCCGGGCCCGGATCGCATCGTGGTGTTCCAGGAGTTCGACCAGTTGCCGCCATGGAAGACGGTCAAGCAGAACGTCATGTTCCCGCTGCTGGCCTCACGCACTCTGGGCCGCCGCGACGCCGAAGAGCGTGCCCTGCATTACCTGGAGAAAGTCGGCCTGGCCGCCTTCGCCGATGCCTACCCGCACACGCTGTCCGGCGGCATGAAGGCACGCGTGGCGATTGCCCGTGCGCTGGCCATGCAGCCGAAGATCCTGTTGATGGACGAGCCCTTCGCCGCGCTCGATGCACTGACCCGACGCAAGATGCAGGAGGAGTTGCTGCAGTTGTGGGAGGAGGTGCGCTTCACCCTGCTGTTCGTCACCCACTCTATCGAGGAGGCGCTGATCGTTGGCAACCGCATCCTGCTGCTGTCGCCGCATCCGGGGCGGGTGCGGGCGGAGGTGGGCAGTCACCAGTTCGATATGCACAGCCTTGGTGGTGCGGCATTCCAGCAGACCGCGCAGCGCATTCATCGCCTGTTGTTCGACGAAGACAGCGAGGAGGGCGCTCGCGCCGCTGCCGAGCTGGGTTTCCATGACATCCGCATCGCCTACTGAGGAGCGTGCACCATGAGCCTTTCCCCCGCACGGCGTGAGGATTACGAGATTCCCCTGCAGCCTTTGCCCGATCTCAAGCTGGAGCGCGAGCTGCCGCTGGTGCAGCGCCTGTGGCAACAGGGCTGGCTACGCAAGGCCCTGATCCTGATCGCCCTGGCGCTGATCTGGGAGCTGGCGGCGCGTTACCAGGGCAATGACCTGCTGCTACCCAGTTTCCTGCAGACGGCCAAGGCCTTCTTCGAAGGCATCGGCAGCGGCG
>DNMQ01000058.1 GCA_003488145.1 Pseudomonas sp. | reverse complement strand
CCGATGATCTCGGCGATGGCGTCGTAGAAGCCCATGTCCAGCATGCGGTCGGCTTCATCGAGCACCAGGGTGTTGAGGCCGTCGAGCTTGAGGGTGCCTTTCTTCAGGTGCTCCTGCACCCGCCCCGGCGTGCCGACGATCACATGGGCGCCATGCTCCAGCGATGCGATCTGCGGGCCGATGGAGACGCCGCCGCACAGCGTGAGGATCTTGATGTTGTCCGCCGCGCGCGCCAGCCGCCGCAGCTCCTTGGCGACCTGGTCGGCCAGCTCGCGCGTCGGGCACAGCACCAGCGCCTGGCAGCCGAAATAACGCGGATTGAGCGGGTCGAGCAGGGCGATGCCGAATGCGGCGGTCTTTCCACTGCCGGTCTTGGCCTGAGCGATCAGGTCGTGGCCTTTGAGCATGACCGGCAGGCTCTGCGCCTGGATCGGCGTCATCGCCGCGTAGCCGAGGGCTTCGAGGTTCGCCAGCATGGCGGCAGAAAGGGGCAGAGAAGAAAAAGCGGTACTGGGCACGGGAAGAGTCTTCGGACGGGGAACGGCCTGCAGTCTATCAGGCCGACGTTGCACGCGCCGGTTGGCGGGCACCGAGATGGCTGTACGCCTGCACGGTGAAACGTTTTGCAAGACCGGCAGACGGAACCCCAAGGCATCGACCTGATCGAAATTTGTCCATTACTCGCTCCCAGGAGGTTGTTTTGTCTCGTGTTCTTTTCCTCGCCGGGCTGTTGGCGCTACCCGCTTTTGCCGATGAGCCCACCCTTTATGGACGTTATGAACAAATCAAGGTCGCGGAGATCGGCAAGACCCTTCCCGCCAAGATGGATACCGGTGCCATGACCGCATCCCTGTCAGCGCGCGATATCGAGCAGTTCAAGCGAGATGGCGAGGACTGGGTGCGCTTCCGCCTGGCCGTCGATGGCGCGGATGACACCCTTTATGAGCAGCGCCTGCTCGGCATCAGTCGAATCAAGACGCGCGCGGAAGAGGCCGGCGATGTCGATCCCGACAGCGAGCCGCCACGGGCTGAGCGACCAGTGATCGGCATGCAGCTGTGCATTGGCGATCGCCAGCGTGAGGTCGAGGTCAATCTCACCGACCGCAGGCACTTCAGTTACCCGTTGTTGATCGGCGCCGAGACGATTCGTGATCTCAACGCGGCGATCTATCCAACCGAGAAGTACACGGCGGGTCGCCCGACCTGCTAGCGCGGCATTGCCAGCCCCCCCATCCGGGCCGGACGGCATCGCCTCCGGCCCGGTCCTGGGTATTCCTGCGATCGCACCTCCTCACTGCAGCATGAGCCACCATGCGCCATCTTCCTCCCGCTCCTGAGCTGACGAGTACCTGCTTGATACTGGCAGTCACCCACGCGGCGAGATCCGCTTCGGCTGTTGCCCGAATGCTGACGGTCTGGACGCGCCCGCCTGATCGAAACCCTGCCCGACAGAATGGGTTCGCAAAATAGCGCTTGCGATCCGCAGGAAAAATATAAGCGGTAGTTTAATTGCCGCTATTTGCGTTTTGGGGATTAACGATAATTAAGAAGTTGAGTTTCCAATATATAAGGCTGCATCTTTCTTTATTTAAATCCGGGCTTTTTATTTATTTGTTATTTGATCATCTGGTGCATATGAGCCACGTGACCGACCGGTCTCGCAAGTGCGCCAGCGAGTCGTTCGACCTCGGTACGAGTCTCCGCGTCACCCCGCCGCACCGGTCGGCGTCAAAACCGTCTGCCGCGAAGGTTACGGCGAGCAGGCTGCACAATGGCTCTTGGCCACCCGAGACCCTCTCACCAAGGGGCTTCTAGCGACTGAATTGGTCTTCTCTTGTTGTTCGTCAGACTAAAGTCGGGGCTTTCATTCATTAACCCACCCCTGTTAAATTCAGGATGTGGGTTCCCTTCACACGCAATAAAAATAAGGCGGAGAACGTCATGGCCGACAACGATAAAGAAAATGCTGCTGCGTACTGGAAGGCGAATGTTCGCCTTATCACTTGGAGCTTNNGATCATCTTCCACTACGCGTGGCGGCTGAACAAACTGGACAAGGAATTCGGGGTTGAGGAGTAACCACAATGAGCCAATATTGGATCAACATGATGTTCGTGGGCGCCTCGTTCCTGCTCTATATCGGGATCGCGGTCTGGGCTCGCGCCGGGTCAACTAAAGAGTTCTATGTCGCTGGTGGTGGTGTTCATCCGGTCACCAACGGCATGGCAACGGCGGCAGACTGGATGTCTGCAGCTTCCTTCATTTCCATGGCGGGTCTGATCGCCTCCGGTGGTTATGCCACTTCCGTCTACCTGATGGGCTGGACCGGTGGCTACGTGCTGCTGGCGATGCTGCTGGCACCCTACCTGCGTAAGTTCGGCAAGTTCACCGTACCGGACTTCATCGGTGACCGTTTCTACAGCCGTGGCGCTCGCCTGGTAGCTGTCGTCTGCCTCATCCTCATCTCCGTTACCTACGTAATCGGTCAGATGGCTGGTGCTGGCGTGGCATTCTCCCGCTTCCTGGAAGTGAGTAACTCCGCTGGTATCTGGATCGCTGCCGCGATCGTGTTCGCCTACGCCGTATTCGGCGGCATGAAGGGCATCACCTACACCCAGGTGGCGCAGTACGTGGTTCTGATCATCGCCTACACCATTCCGGCCGTGTTCATTGCCATGCAGCTGACTGGCAACCCGATCCCGATGTTCGGCATGTTCAGCACTCATACCGAGTCCGGTCTGCCGCTGCTCGAAAAATTGAACCAGGTGGTTACTGACCTCGGTTTCACCGCGTATACCGCTGACGTCGACAACAAGCTGAACATGTTCCTGTTCACCCTGTCGCTGATGATCGGTACCGCTGGTCTGCCGCACGTGATCATTCGCTTCTTCACCGTACCGAAGGTAGCTGATGCTCGCTGGTCCGCTGGCTGGACCCTGGTCTTCATTGCCCTGCTGTACCTCACCGCCCCGGCCGTTGGCTCGATGGCGCGTTTGAACTTGGTGAACACCATCTATCCGGAAGGCCCGCAGGCTGAAGCGATCCGCTACGAAGATCGTCCTGAGTGGGTGCAGACCTGGGAACGTACCGGTCTGATCAAGTGGGAAGACAAGAACGCCGACGGTCGTGTGCAGATGTACAACGACGCCAACGCCGCCTTTACTCCGACCGCTACTGAGCGTGGCTGGACCGGCAACGAGCTGACCGTGAACAACGACATCATCGTTCTGGCCAACCCGGAAATCGCCAACCTGCCAGGCTGGGTCATCGGTCTGATCGCTGCGGGTGCTATCGCTGCTGCGCTCTCGACTGCTGCGGGTCTGCTGCTGGCGATTTCGTCTGCCATCAGTCATGACCTGATCAAGACACTCATCAATCCGAAGATCAGCGAGAAGAACGAGATGCTGGCCGCTCGTCTGTCCATGACGGCAGCGATTCTGCTGGCAACCTGGCTGGGTCTGAATCCACCGGGCTTCGCCGCGCAGGTGGTGGCACTGGCGTTCGGTCTTGCGGCAGCGAGCCTGTTCCCGGCACTGATGATGGGTATCTTCTCCAAGCGCGTGAACAGCAAGGGTGCTGTTGCGGGGATGTTGGTTGGTGTGATCTCCACCGCCGTGTACATCTTCCTGTACCTGGGCTGGTTCTTCATCCCTGGCACTGCAAGCATCCCGAACACGCCTGATCAGTGGTGGATGGGTATCTCCCCGCAGGCCTTCGGTGCCGTGGGTGCCGTGCTGAACTTCGCTGTTGCCTATGCTGTTTCGATGGCTACCGAAGCTCCGCCGCAGGAGATTCAGGATCTGGTCGAGAGCGTTCGTACCCCGAAGGGTGCTGGCGTTGCACTTGATCACTAACTGATAATGCAGCCGGACGTCAGACCTGCTCTGACACAAGGTTGAGGTAGAAGTCGGGCTTCCATATGGAAGCCCGATTTTTTTAGGGGGAGTTGTATATGTTCTGGCATTTAATCGCGGCAATCGTCGCAGGTGTGGCGGGAGCCGGTATCGGCCTGCTGTTGCGCTCACTGACGCGTAAGCGACTGCCGAAATGGATCATTCCCGTCTGCGCCGGTCTGGGCATGCTGAGTTACACCATCCATTACGAGTACACCTGGTTCGAAACCAAGCAAGCACGTCTGCCGGAAGGATCGCTGGTGGTCATGAGCGAAGAGGGCGAAATGCTCTGGCGCCCGTGGACGATGATCTATCCGATGCCGCTGGCCTATACGGTGCTGGACGGCGCGAACGCTCAGGTGCAGGACACCGAACAGGGCCGTCTCGGCCGCTTCGTGCTGTACCGTTTCGAGAAGCAACACCTGACGTCGATCGTGAAGAGCGCCAGCTATCAGCTGATCTGCACCGAGCGGGCGATGTTCAGACTGAATGAAGCCGGCCAGGCGAAGATCGAAACGCTTACCGAGCTGGAAGCCGATTCACCGCTTTATCAGGCTATTTGCGAGGCCGGGCGTTAACCGAACGCCTACGAGCTGCGGGTTCCGCGCATCAGCATTATCTGATGCGCGCCGCGAAGAGGAATTGATCGGTTCCGCAATGGGACCGAGTGGCCGGCATATGCGTCTGGCAACCAGCCCGGTAGACGATGCTCCGTTCTGTCGCGAGCAGCCGTCGGCATATCACCCACGCAGTGAACTGCCACCCAGCGCGTTCAGATCGAGTTGAAGGCCGCCTTGCGCGCGCGCTGCCAGCAGCGCAGCCGCTGAGCCAGCTCGTCTAAGCTGGTCAGACCCACGCGTTGTGCGCGATTCATCAGGATCAGAGCGATTTCCGCGGTGGCCATGGCATCGGCGGAGGCGTTGTGCCGCTGAGGGATATGTATGTTGAAGTAGTCGAGCCAGTGATCCAGCCCGCCGCGATGGATCATCGCCTCGGGAAACAGCATGGGCGCCAGGTCGGCCACATCGAGGAAGGTGTGTTCCAGCGAGTAGCCCAGTTCGTTCTTCAACGCGCGACCTAGCATGCGCTGATCAAAGGGCGCGTGAAAGGCGAGGATGACGCTGCCCGCGGCGAACTCCATGAAACTGAGCAGCGCTTCGGACGGTGGCAAGCCGTTGGCCAGCTCGCTCGGGGCGATCCCGTGGATCAGCACGCTTTCAGTGACCTTGACCTGACGGCAGAGGGTGCATTCGAACTGCTGGGAATAGTCGATGGCGCCGTCTTCGATGACCACTGCGCCGATGGCGATGACCAGGTCGCGCTTGAGGTGCAGCCCGGTGGTTTCCAGATCTAGCACCACCAGACGCTGCTGCCGCAACGGGACCGCCTGTGGTGGCAGCGGGCGCGCCAGCTCGGCAACACGTTGCTGCTGCTCGGGAGGCAGCTTCGGACCGCGGGGGTTGAACCAGAACATACTCATAGTTGATAGCGCACCGCGAGACTGGCCTGTAACCGCTGGGCCTGGCGGAAGGACTCGCGCAGGATTCGGCGGTCCAGCACGTTGAGAGTATCCGGATCCAGGCGGTTGGAATAGGGCAGTCCATCGCGCGCCTGCTGTTGGTGGTGCTGCATGCGTGTCTGCTGGATGAAATGGTAGGCCTCTTCATAGGCCGCGCCATCCTTCGCTTCGATGACGCCTTTCTCCACTAGCTTGCGCAGCCGCTCGAGGGTGTTGCAGGTGCCGATGTCGTTGCTCAGCGCCAGCAGGCGAGCGCCGTCGACGAAGGGCGTCAGGCCCTGCACCTTGAGGTCGAGCGTGTCTTTGCCTTCGCCCTTGCGCGCCACGACGAAATCACGGAAGCGGCCCACCGGCGGGCGATGACGCAAGGCGTTTTCGGCCATCATGCGCTGGAACAGGCGGTTGTCGTTGATTTCCTCGAGCAGGTCACGGCGCAGCTGTTCGCAGCCTTCGGCGGGGCCCCAGATGCTGCGCAGATCGAAATAGATGGTGCTGCCGAGCAGATTTTCCGGCGTTGCCTCGCGCACGAAAGAGCTGAAGCGGCGGCTCCATTCCTGGCGCGACAGGCACAGCTGCGGGTTGCTGGCCATGATATTGCCTTTGCACAGCGTGAAACCGCAGGTGTCTAGGTCGCGGTTGATGCGTTCGGCGAGCGGCAGCAGTCGTCCGCGGATATGCGCGGCCTCCGCGGCGTCGGCGGCCTCGAAGAGGATGCCGTTGTCCTGGTCGGTGTAAAGGGTCTGCTCCTGGCGGCCTTCGCTGCCGAAACACAGCCAGGTGAAGGGCACGCCCGGATCGCCAATGTGCTGGATAGCCAGCTCGATCACCCGGCATACGGTGTGATCATTGAGCAGCGTGACGATATGGGTGATCTGGGTCGACGAGGCGCCGTGGGCCAGCATGTTGTCGACCAGTTGCTTGATGCGATCGCGGATGACCACCAGCGCATCGACGCGATCGGCGTGACGGATGGTCTGCGCCAGGTGCACCAGATCCACACGCTGCAGGGAAAACAGGTCGCGCTCGGAAATTACGCCACGCAGCAGGCCATTCTCCACCACGCAAACATGGGCGATGTGCCGTTCGGTCATGGCGATCGCCGCGTCGAAGGCGGTGGCATCCGGCGGCAGGTAGAACGGATCGTGCGTCATGAACTGGGAGATCGGCTGACTCAGATCGGTGGTGCCGGTACCGATTACCCGTCGCAGATCGCGCAGTGTGAAGATGCCTTGCGGGTGCAAAGCTTCATCGACGATGACGATGCTGCCGACATTGCTCTCCTGCATCATCGCGACCGCCTCGTTGATCGGCTTGGACGGCAGGCAGGATACCGGGTGGTGAAGCGCCAGCTCGCCGATGCTGGTCTCGAGCGAGTAATGCTCGCCGAGGTTTTCCACCGCGCGCATCTGCGCCTGCTGGTTGACCAGGTCGAGCAGGCTGCTGACTCCGCGCATGGCGAAATCGCGGAATACCGGAGACTTGGACACCAGTTGGACGAAGGCGGGCTTGCCGAGCAGGAAGCAGAAGGTGTCTTCGGCGGCCAGATGCGCGGTGCGGGTCGCCCGTTCGCCCATGAGCGCGGCCATCGGAAAGCATTCGCCGACGATGACCTCGAAGGTGGTATCTGTGCCGCGCTTGGCGGTATGCGGGCGCTGACCATGCACGCGGCCCTGCTTGACGATATAGAACTGCTGCACCACGCCGTCTTCGGGGGAAATGATGCAATCGCCTTCGGCATAGAAGCGCAGCGCACAGTTCTCCACCAGGTAGGCCAGGTGGGCGGGCTCCATCTGGTTGAACGGGGCGTACTTGCGCAGAAACTCCATGGTGCCGTGGATGTTCTGCAGTACAGCCGTCTTCCCAGCGTCGGGTGTGCTCATGGTTGGCTTCCATTTTTTGGTAATGGTGGGCTGCAGGTCAGTCGGACCCAATTGGACGTAAGTCTAGTCAGCTCAAGGGGCGGGGGAGCTGATCAGGGTCAGCCTCATGTTTCGCGCTGTTGCGGTGAAACTCAGGAATGAAAAAGCCGGCCACTGGGGCCGGCTTCCTTTGTATCGTCGTTCCGCTCAGGGCAGGGTGAACAGGACCTTGACCGAGTTATTGACGGCCGCACTGTCGACGTAGCCGATGGCATCGGCTTCGGCCGCGACCCTGGCTACTACTGCGGCGTCATCGGCGACGCTCGGCAGCGGCTGGCCCTTGCCGGTGAAGATCAGGCCCGACCAATAGGACTTGAGCTGCGACTCGTTCTTGTTGGTCACGCCGGCGTAGAAGGCTTCCTTGGCCGGGTTCCAGCCTGCCTGGTCGACGCCCTTCAAGGACTTGTCCTTGCCCAGGAAGATGTTGGCGACCTCGGACTGTGACGGTGCCTTGGCTGCGCCGGGATTGACGATCACGGCGACCTCGGCCTGAGCCAGCGAAGCCAGGCCGAACAGCGCGGCAGCGCCGAGGATGCGAATGGATGCTTTCATCGGGACGCTCCTCAGAATACGAAATCGACGCCGACGGAAACGATGTCACCGTCGTAGTTGCGGGCCGGAGTGCCGGCTACACCGGTTCGCTCGAAGGCTTCGTTCTCGTAGAGCTCTTGAGCATTACGAGTGAACACGCCGTCGTAGCCATTCTTGGTGTCTACGCGCTTGTACTCGCCCTTGACCACCACGGTCGGCGCGGCCTGGTAGTTCAGGCCCAGGGTCCAGGAGCTCTGACGGCCACCGTTGTCGTCCAGCTGTGCGTAGGTGACATGCGGCAGGAAATCGCCGAAACGACGGCCGCCCATCAGGTAGAAGGAGTCGATCGCTTCCATGTCATCATTCTCGATCATGCGCGAGGTCCACTCGTTGCTGCTTACCCAGGTGCCGTTGTCGTACTGGTAGCCGATCGAGGTGAACTTGCCTTTCTCTTTGTCCAGATCCAGCAGCGAGCGCTGCTGAGCCACTCCGACGCCGGGACCGATAGGCGCAGGCAGAACACTAATCACATTGCCAATGATATCGGTGGTGATATCCGCCTCGACATAACCGATGCGCAGCATGCCGAAATCGTTGGTGGCCAGGCTGACGCTGGCGCCGAACAGGTTGCCGTAGTCGATATCGAACTGCTCGTCGTAGGCGTAGTAGTCGCGGTTCTTTGCTTGGCCGCCGGCAACCTGGAAGGTCACCGAGCCGTACGACAGCGGCACGGTGTAGACCGCATCAACGCCTTCGTAGTTGGTCACCTGGACCTGGCTGTAGACCTCGTCGGGCAGGCGCAGCCAGGGGTAGCTGTAGCCGACGTCGAGGCTTTCGGAATACATGTACACCGGGCTGCGCAGGCGGCCGGCGCGGAGCATCAGCTGGTCGTTGGCCTGCAGCGACAGGTAGGCCCATTCCAGGTTGGCTTTCCACTCGTCCTGTTGCGCCTTGGCCGTGGCCTGAACAGTCACCCCCAGGGTGTCGGTGATGCCGTAGCTCAGCTGCGCGCCGAACTTGGACAGCTGATCGCCGCGCCAGGAATCGTTGGTCTGGCCCTGGATGCCGTAGCTGCGACCGTCATCTTCGCCGCTGAGGTGGGTGAAACCGACGGTACCGAAACCGTTGAAGCGATGTTCACCCTGTTCGAGGGCGAAGGCAGGGGTGACGGCCAGGCAGATAGCTGCCAGACCGGCGACACGAAGTGCAGTCATTGGATGCTCCAGAAAATCGTTAAACACGGAATTGGCCCGTAGCCGCGCGCAGGTGGTCTCCGGTACTCACCAGTTGCTCGCCAAGGCGGGCGGTGGCTTCGGCGCCGTTTGCGGTTGCTTGTGCGTCCTGCTGCAACACTTGAGTTTCTTGTCTGATGGAACTCGACAGGCCGATCTGCTCCTGAGTGAACTGGGCGATGCCGGCGTTGAGTTCGTCGATCTGGTTGACCGTGCCGGCGATGGCTTCCAGCAGCTGAGTGGCCTCGATGGAGCGCTCGATGCTGGCGCGGGACTTCTCGCCATTGCTGGTCATCACGTTGAGCACGGTGTTGGCGCTGTTCTGCAGGCGCTGGATGATCTGCTGGATCTCGGCGGTGGACGCCGCGGTCTTCTGCGCCAGATTGCGCACCTCGTCTGCGACGACCGCAAAACCGCGGCCCTGCTCGCCGGCGCGGGCGGCTTCGATGGCGGCGTTGAGTGCCAGCAGGTTGGTCTGTTCGGCGATGCTGCGGATGACGGTCAGCACCGAGCCGACTTCCTGGGTTTCTTCCTCCAGTTGTTCCATGGCCTTGACCGCGCCCATCACGCTGTCGCCCAAGTCACTGATGCCGGTCGACAGGCTGCCGACGTGCTCGCGCGCAGTGGCCGCCTGCCGCGCCGCAGAGTTGGCTTCATCGGATGCCTGCCGCGAGCGCTGCGCGACTTCCTGAATGCTGCCGGTCATGGTGAGGATGTCGCGGGTTATCGAATCGGTGTGGTGCTGCTGCGACTTGGCGTTCTCTTCCGAACCCTGGGTGAGCTTGTACAGCTCCTTGGAAACCTGGCCCAGCGGGTTGGCGGCCTCGATGATCTGGCGGATGGTGCGCTGCAGCTTGTCGAGGAAGCTGTTGAACAGCTCGATCATCGCGCCGATCTCATCGTTGGACTCGACGTTCACGCGCTGGGTCAGATCGCCGTCGCCGCGGGCGATCGACTGCAGCGAGGTGATCACGCCGCGGATATTGACCATCACGCTGCGGATCACCAGCCAGGCGCCGAGGCTGACCAGCACCACCAGCACCAGGCTGAGAATGATGCCCAGGCGGGTGGTCGCCGCGTTGGCTTCGCGGGTCTGCACCAGGGTCTGCTGGAAATCGTCGTAGGCCTGGGCGCGGAAGTCGCTGCCGAGCTTCTGCGCCTGCGCCAGATCACTGGCCATACGATCCAGGCTGGGTCGCAGGTCGTCGAACGAGGCGCTGCCGTCGATCAACTTGGTCGACGCGGCGAGTGCATTGTCGGCGTAGTCGCGCACCGCCTTGCGCCAGTCGCTCAATGCCTGATGCTGCTGCCGCTGCTCGCTCAACAGCGACGCCAGGGCCTGTTGCTGGCTGTCGATCTGCTGCAGGACCTCGCGCGCTTCGTCGAGAATGCCCGGCTCGCCCGCCGCCACTGCGTTATTCAGCAACGCCGGCACGCGGGAGAACTGGAAGATCACCGCGTCGGCTTTTTCCAGGGTCGGATAGCTGCGGGTCTCCAGCAGAACCAGCCGTGAGTCGGTTGCCGAGAGCTGTAACGAGGTGTAGACCACATACAGCACGAGTCCGACCAGGGCGACGGCGGGTACCAGGGAAAGCTTGGCGGTCAGCGAGAGGTTCTTCAGCATGCATCGAATTCCAGTGCAGGGGCTACGGGTACTACGAAGAGCACGTTGATGGCCAAATGCCAGTTGCTGGGGCAATTGTGACCGAAAACCGCATTCGGGTCACGTTATCGGTTGTAACAGAGTTAACTTGAGGGCCGCCGGGCGGATTGCGGGCATAAAAAAACCGCCCCGAAGGGCGGTTCCTGTGCAGCTCGGACGCGGGTTACAGGCCGTTTTTGGCCTTGAACTCGCGGCGACGGCGGTGCAGTACCGGCTCGGTGTAGCCGTTGGGCTGCTTGGTGCCTTCGAGGACCAGCTCCAGGGCAGCCTGGAAGGCCACGCTGTTGTCGAAGTCCGGCGCCATTGGGCGGTACAGCGGGTCGCCCTGGTTCTGACGGTCAACCACCGGCGCCATGCGCTTGAGGCTTGCGAGCACCTGATCCTTGGTAACGACGCCATGACGCATCCAGTTGGCTACGTGCTGGCTGGAGATACGCAGGGTGGCGCGGTCTTCCATCAGCGCGATGTCGTTGATGTCCGGTACCTTGGAGCAACCGACGCCCTGCTCGACCCAGCGGACCATGTAGCCGAGGATGCCCTGCGAGTTGTTGTCCAGCTCGTTCTGCTTCTCTTCCTCGCTCCAGTTGGTGTCTTGCGCCAGCGGGATGGTGAGGATGTCGTCGATGGAAGCTTTTTCGCGCTTGGCCAGTTCCACCTGACGCGCCTGCACGTCGATCTTGTGGTAGTGCATGGCGTGCAGGGTGGCAGCGGTCGGCGACGGTACCCAGGCGGTGTTGGCGCCGGCCATGGGGTGGCCGACCTTCTGCTCGAGCATCGCAGCCATCAGGTCAGGCATGGCCCACATGCCCTTGCCGATCTGCGCCTTGCCCTGCAGGCCGCAGGCCAGACCCACGTCTACGTTGTTGTTCTCGTAGGCGCTGATCCACTTCTCGGCCTTCATGGCCGCCTTGCGCACCATCGGGCCGGCTTCCATGGAGGTGTGGATTTCGTCACCGGTGCGGTCGAGGAAGCCGGTGTTGATGAACACCACGCGCTCGCGCGCTTCCTTGATGCAGGCCTTGAGGTTGATCGTGGTGCGACGCTCCTCGTCCATGATGCCGACCTTCAGGGTGTTGCGCGGCAGACCGAGGACGTCCTCGACGCGGCCGAACAGCTCGGTGGCGAAAGCCACTTCTTCCGGGCCGTGCATCTTCGGCTTGACGATGTACATCGAGCCGGTGCGGGTGTTCTTGCGGCTGGTGTTGCCGTTGAGGTTGTGCACCGCGATCAGGCTGGTGAACAGACCGTCCAGGATGCCTTCCGGCACCTCGTTGCCTTCCTTGTCGAGGATGGCATCGTTGGTCATCAGGTGACCGACGTTACGGATGAACAGCAGGGAGCGGCCATGCAGGGTCAGCTCGCCGTTGCCGTCGGCCTTGGTGTAGACGCGGTCCGGGTTCATGGCGCGGGTGATGCGCTTGCCGCCCTTTTCCAGCTCCTCGACCAGATCGCCCTTCATCAGGCCGAGCCAGTTGCGGTAGACGATGGTCTTGTCGTCGGCGTCGACGGCGGCGATGGAGTCTTCGCAGTCCATGATGGTGGTCAGCGCCGCTTCCATCAGGATGTCCTTCACGCCGGCGGCGTCGGTCTGGCCGATCGGGCTGGTCGGGTCGATCTGGATCTCGAAGTGAATGCCGTTGTTCTTCAGCAGCACGGCGATCGGCGCGCTGGCTTCGCCCTGGAAGCCCTGCAG
>DNMQ01000057.1 GCA_003488145.1 Pseudomonas sp. | reverse complement strand
GCATCTCGTTGGCCTCGAACAGCGGGAAGCTGGCGCTCTCGACGAAGCCCAGCGCCTGGTAGAAGGCCATGGCGCGGCGGCGGTCGCTGACACGGATGCCGATGTGGTCATAGGCGAGGATACGAGCGGGGCTGGATGGTGGGTTCATGTGCGAAACTCCGGAAGTCGTCGGTCCGGGACAGTGTCCGCCGCCCTGCGCATCCCAGCTATGCCGCGGACCTGACAACACCCCTGCAGCAATCGCACAAATCGAAGGTGGCAATGGACAAGCTCAAGGCGATGGCCAATTTCGTGAGGATCGTCGACAACGGCAGCCTGAGTGCGGCAGCCGACGCCAGTGGCCAGTCCGTGGCATCGGTGGTGCGCTCGCTGGCCGCGCTGGAGAGCCACCTGGGTGTGCGCCTGCTCAACCGCAGCACCCGGCGCATGGCCCTCACCGATGAAGGCGCGCAATACCTGGCCTGGAGCCGGCGCATGCTTGCCGAGTTCGCCGACATTGAGCAACGCCTGGATGCGCAGGACGGCAGCGTTCGCGGCCTGCTGCGCCTCACCGCCCCGGTGGAGTTCGGCCAGCGCTACCTGGCACCGCTGGTGAATGCCTTTCTCAAGGAACACCCGCAGGTGCAGGTGGAGCTGAACCTGAACGACCAGATCGTCCCGCTGCTGGACGAGCGCCTCGACCTCGCCCTGCGCATCGGCCACCTGCCCGACTCGACCCTCGTCGCGCGCCCGCTCGGCACCACCCGGCTGGTCACCTGCGCCAGCCCGGACTACCTCGCCAGCAGCCCGCCGATCGACACCCCGGCCGCGCTCAAGGAGCACGCCTGCATCCTCTTCGCCGCCCAGGGCCGGCACTGGTACTACCGCGACGGCGACAGGGAACAGGCCGAAGAGATCACCCCGCGCCTGACCTGCAACCAGATCCGCAGCGCCAGCCTCGCCTGCGTCCAGGGCCTGGGCATCACCCGGCTGATGCACTACCAGGTCGCCGACGAATTGGCCGATGGCCGCCTGGCGAGGCTACTGAAGGATTACGAACCGAAGGACCTGCCGATCCAGCTCGTCTACCCGCACAGCCTGCAACTGTCGCCACGGGTGCGGGCGTTTGTGGAGTGGGCCTGTCCGCGGCTGGAGCGGGTCATGCCGGTGTTGGAAGCCGGTTAGCAGGCGCAGCGGTCTTCTTAAGCGCCTTACGGCCGCCTGCAGCGCCATCTGCGTTTCAGACAAAGCCGATCCAACGACCCGCTATAAGTATGGATAGCCACAGAGTGGCGGATGTGGCAGCCAGCACGCGGACGCGTACCCTCGGCGGCCCGCCATGCAGCGCGGCATGAAAGTGTTCGCCGCGATGCTGAAGTGCAATGTTGCAGATGGCCAGCAGGAGCAGTGCGACCTTGCAGAGGAAGGCAGGATTGTCCGCATACGCCACGGGGTTCACCGAGAACAACCAGAGCCCCGTCACCACCGCCAGCGTGGCGCCCGTTGCCGCCGCTCGGACGAGAAAGGGGCCGAGGACCGACAGATCCCGGCCGTGCGCAGACCGCAACAGGAGCACATCCAACGGCAGTATCGAGCCCAGGAGCAGCCCTATGCCAAGGATGTGAGCGGCGTTGACGACGAGATAGGCGACCCAGTATTCTAGCAGGAAGACCGCACCGGGCCAGCGCGCAATCGTCTGCAGGAAAGCTGTCATGGCGCTGTCGTCATTGCCCGATGCGTTCCGGATACATGTCGTACTGCTTGCCACCCAAGGTGATGCGTACGGCTTTCATATGCGCTTCGTTCGGCTCTTTGGTGCGGTTGCCGAGCACGGTGATTTCATCGCCCACCTTGGCGGTATCCCCGGTAAAGCCTGAACGTTTCGTATGGTTCGGATTGCCCAGATCGACCTGCCATATGCGGCCGTCTTCTGCTTTCACGCGCAAGGCCGGAAGAGGTGGCGCCATCGGGATCTAGGCAATCGTGCCCTTCAACTCCGACAGCTCTTCTTCGGCCCAGGCCCAGCCGTGATGCGCGAAGGCCTGCGCCGTGAACAGCGTCATCGCTGTCACGCACAGCGTCAGGGCGAAACGATGAAGCGCTTCGCGCGCCATAAAGATCTCATGGCGGGCGGTTCGGCTTTGGCTCGATAGGGACATGATCATGGCTCCTCAGCGAAGAATGGCTGGGCGTCCGACACGGCGAACGCAGTTCCCGAGTTTTAGACCGCAAAGCGCTGCAGTGCCGAGGATCGCGGGAGGAATGTGTAGCATCCTTTTTCAGGCGTCGATGCTGGGCACCCTGAGCGGGTGCCGCTGAGCGCCCGGAAAGCGCCCCTACGGACCGCTCGAAGCCGCCAGCCTCACCCCGAACCCCACCAGCACTCCACCGGTCAGCCGGTCCAGCGCCCGGGTCAGCGCGGGACGGCGCAGCAGTCTGCCGAGCGGGATCGTTGCCGCGATCAGGATGGCGAACCAGGCCAGGGTCAGCAGTACATGCAGGCCGGCCAGGAAGAACGAATAGGCGGCCACATCCGCGCCGAGCGGGACGAACTGGGGCAGGAAGGTGACGTAGAACACGCCCACCTTGGGGTTGAGCAGGTTGGTCAGCAGGCCGCGCCAGAAGGCCTGACCCCTCGCTGCAGAAGGCGCCTCGAGCGTGCCCGCGTCGAACGAGGCGCGAGGTTTGAACAACAGATGCGAGCCGAGCCAGATCAGGTAGGCGGCGCCGGCGAACTTGACCAGGGTAAAGGCAAGTTCCGAGGCCTGCAGCAGCGCGCCGAGCCCGAGCGAGACCGCCACCCCCCATGCCAGGCAACCCAGACAGATACCCGCCGCGGCCAGTACCGCCTGCCGCCGCCCTTCCAGCGTGGCCGTCCGCAGCACGATGGCCGTGTCCACACCCGGCGTGACGGTCAGCAGGGACGCGGCTGCGATAAAGGCAAGCATCAGCGGCAGATCGATCATCGGAAGCGCTCCTGTCGTCTCGTAGCCCATCTGACCGGCCAGATGCCGCGGGTCGCCGGGCTGACGTGCGTTGTAGCAGACAGGCGAGTCCGCAGCCAATTCGACATGGTCGCGCGTGGCACGCTGCACCGGATCGACAGACCCGCAGACGTCCAGAACACGTTCGGGCCGTCTAGCGGCCCTTTGGCGCAGGCTCCTATCTCCCACCGGCGTTCACCGATACCATGCCGTGCTCAAGCGGGTGACCATGCAGCTCCTGGGAACACTCTCGCTTGTCGGCAGTCCGCCCAAGGACGGACCTGCTTTCGCACTGCCCGACACCGGCAGCCGCGTCGAGCTATGTCCGATCGATCGGGAGCCCTGATCGGACCACCAACCAGACAAGGCGCACGTTACAGATGGCAGGCGAAACTGCGGAAGCAAAGCGAATCGTTCTTGGCATGCGCGACAGCGACAAACGGCGCGAGCTCGCCGCGCTGCTGGCCGCCGAGGGCTACAGCGTCGGCCTCTGCACTGACCAGACGAGCCTGGCACAGCGCATCGACGAAACGGTCGACGTCGTGATGCTCGCCGACGAGCTGGCGGCGGGGCCGTTGGATAACCTCAGCGCCGCACTCGGGCAACTGCCGGCCGGCGGAGCCATTCCGTTCATCCTGCTGGGCTCTGGCACCGAGCCCCATGCTGTGCTCCGTGCCCGCCTGCCGTCGGCGATCAGCGACTTCGTGGTACTCGAAGAATCGGTCGGGCCCGCCACGCTGCTCAGCTGCCTCGCCACCTGCATACAGCTGCATCGGGAGCGGCTCGCCCGGCAGCGACAGAAGTCCGCACAAGTCGATGAGCGAGCCCGCTTCGAGCGACTGATCGAGAACCTTCCAGTCGGGGTCTGCTTCATCGATACCGACGGCAATACGCTGCTCAGCAACCCCAAGTACGACGAGTACGTGCCGAACCGGAAGATACCTTCGGCGGCGCCCGACCGGGCTCGGCGCTGGGTAGGCCTGGACAGCCACGGGCAGGTCATACCGCCGAGCCAGTACGTCGGTGCCCGTGCCCTGCGCGGCGAGCAGGTAAATGACCAGGACTACCGGTACTACCCCGAAAACGGCGGCGAACGCTGGCTGCGCCTGAGCGGCGTGCCCCTCTATGACAACACCGAGCAGCCGATGGGCGCGGCGGTAGTGATCATCGACGTCGATGCCGAGAGGCGCAGCGAGGAGATGCTGCGCGAGTTCAATCAGCAGCTCGAGCAGGAGGTCGAGCTGCGAACCCAGGCACTGCAGCAGGCGCTCGACCAACTGACCGTCGAAGTCCAGGAGCGCAGCCGAGCAGAGGAACAACTGCGCCACTCTCAGAAGATGGACGCCGTCGGCCAGCTTACCGGCGGCATCGCACACGACTTCAACAACATGCT
>DNMQ01000159.1 GCA_003488145.1 Pseudomonas sp. | reverse complement strand
ATGGACCCGCCCAGCGACCTCTCGGCCGACAGCATCCGCGACGAGAAGGTCAAGGTGCTCAAGGCGCTGGCGCCGATTGCGCCGGAGCATCTTGGTCAGCAGCTGGTGCGCGGCCAGTACGTCGCCGGCAGCATCCTCGGCCGCCACGTGCCGGGCTATCTGGAGGAAGAAAACTCCAACACCCAGAGCGACACCGAAACCTTCGTCGCGCTGCGGGCGGAAATCTGTAACTGGCGCTGGGCGGGCGTGCCGTTCTACCTGCGTACCGGCAAGCGCATGCCGCAGAAGCTGTCGCAGATCGTTATCCACTTCAAGGCGCCGCCGCACTACATCTTTGCCCCGGAACAGCGCCAGCTTATCGGCAACAAACTGATCATCCGCCTGCAGCCGCAGGAGGGCATCTCGCTGCTGGTGATGACCAAGGACCAGGGCCTGGACAAGGGCATGCAGCTGCGCAGCGGCCCGCTGCAGCTGAATTTCTCGGAAACCTACAAGAGCCCCCGCATCCCCGACGCCTACGAGCGGCTGTTGCTGGAAGTGATGAAGGGCAACCAGAACCTCTTCGTGCGCAAGGACGAAATCGAATACGCCTGGAAGTGGTGCGACCAGCTGATCGACGGCTGGCAGCGCGTCGGCGCCCCACCCAAACCTTACGCAGCAGGCAGCTGGGGACCGGCTGCCTCGATTGCCCTGATCAGCCGTGATGGCAGGAGTTGGTATGACGATCTCTAATCTCGATCTGCCGGTGCAGACCCTGGGTTTCAGCCTTGGTGACGCCGAGCAGCTGGCCGGCGAACTGGCGCTGACCGTGAGCAACGCGCTGCGCAGCGCGATTGCCGAACGTGGCGCGGCGACGCTGGTGGTTTCCGGCGGCCGCAGCCCGATCGCCTTCTTCGAGCGCCTCGCGCAGCAGGAACTGGATTGGGCCAAGGTCACCGTCAGCCTCGCCGACGAGCGCTGGGTGCCGGTCAGCCATCCCGACAGCAATGAAGGCCTGCTGCGTCGCCACCTGCTGCAGGGGCCGGCCGCTACGGCACGTCTGGTCGGCCTGTACCAGAGCGCGGCAAGCCTCGAACAGGCCGCTGAACGTGCCGATAGCGCATTGGCCGAACTGCCGCCGATCGACGTGTTGGTGCTGGGCATGGGCGAGGACGGCCACACCGCCTCGCTGTTCCCGGACAGCCCGAATCTGCGGCAGGCGCTCGACCCGCGTGGCACGCGGCGTTGCCTTCCGATGCAGGCACCGACTGTGCCGCGCCAGCGTTTGAGCATGAGCCTGTCGCTGCTGGCCAGCGCCCGCCTGACGCTGCTCGCCCTGCACGGTCGCGGCAAGCTGGCCACGCTCAATCAGGCCCTGGCTGGCGAGCCCTACGAAGCGATGCCGATCCGCGCCTTCCTCGCCCGTCCCCTCGAAATCTACTGGTGCCCCTGAGGCCGCAAGGAATTTTCCATGACATCTATCCAAACCAGCGCCGACGCCATGAACGACAAGATCGCCCTGATCGACCAATGGTGCAGCGCTGCGCGCATCCTGCCGGTGATCACCATCGAGCGTGAGGCGGACATCCTGCCGTTGGCCGATGCTCTGGCCGCCGGTGGCCTGCGCGTGCTGGAAATCACCCTGCGTTCGGCGCTGGGCCTGGGCGCCATTCGCCTGCTGCGCGAGCAGCGCCCGGAGCTGATCGTCGGCGCCGGCACCGTGCTCGACGCCAACATGCTTGAGCAGGCGGAGGCGGCCGGCGCACAGTTCATCGTCTCGCCCGGCAGCACCCCGGCGCTGCTCGAGGCCGCCTTGCAGGGCCCGCTACCGCTGCTGCCAGGCGTCGCCAGTGCTTCTGAAATCATGCTCGGCTACGCCATGGGCTATCGCCGCTTCAAGCTGTTCCCCGCCGAGATTTGCGGCGGCGTGGCAGCACTCAAGGCGCTGGGCGGGCCGTTCGGTGACATCCGCTTCTGCCCGACCGGTGGGGTCAATGCGCGCAATGCGCGGGATTACCTGAGTCTGGCCAATGTGATGTGTGTCGGCGGTACCTGGATGGTCGATGCCAAGGCCGTGCGTGCCGGCGATTGGGCCGCCATCGAAAGCGCCACGCGCCAGGCCCTGCAGGCGCTGGACAGCGCGCCGGCAGCCGAACTACCACGTGACTTCGACCTGCGCGCCGAGCGTGCCGAACAGCGCGAGCTGTAATCGTCCCATCCCTCGAGGCGGGCGAAGGTCCGCCGCATCTTCCCCATCTTCTCGCTACCTGGAGGTTGCATGAGCAACGCGCGCCCGCTTTCCGAGCTTTTCCCCCGTCTGGATGAGATTCCCGAGGCCTATCGTCCGGATGCACCGGTTACGCAGCGCGATTATCTGGTCGATGGCGAGCTGATGAACTGGGACGGTCCTTTGGCCGAGGTACGCAGCCCGGTGTTCCTGCGTGAGGCGGACGGCAGCGAGCGCCAGGTAGTCCTTGGCAGTACGCCGCTGCTGGATGCCGACGCCGCGCTGCGTGCGCTGGACGCCGCCGTCGCCGCCTATGACTACGGTCGCGGTGCCTGGCCGACCATGCGCGTGGCCGAGCGCATCGCCCATGTCGAGAGCTTTCTGACGCGCATGCGGGAACAGCGCGAGGCAGTGGTCAAGCTGCTGATGTGGGAGATCGGCAAGAACCTCAAGGATTCCGAAAAGGAGTTCGATCGCACCTGCGACTACATCGTCGACACCATTCATGCGCTGAAGGAGCTGGACCGCAGCTCCAGCCGTTTCGAGCTGGAGCAGGGCACGCTCGGCCAGATCCGCCGCGTGCCGATGGGCGTGGTGCTGTGCATGGGGCCGTACAACTACCCGCTGAACGAAACCTTCACCACGCTGATCCCGGCGCTGATCATGGGTAACACGGTGGTGTTCAAACCGGCCAAGTTCGGTGTGCTGCTGGTACATCCGCTGCTCGAAGCCTTCCGCGACAGCTTCCCGGCCGGCGTCATCAACGTCATCTACGGCCGTGGTCGCGAGACCGTCAGTGCACTGATGGCCAGCGGCAAGATCGACGTGTTCGCCTTTATCGGCACGCACAAGGGCGCCGCCGACCTGAAGAAACTGCACCCGCGTCCGCACCGCCTGCGCGCCGCGCTGGGGCTGGATGCGAAGAACCCGGGCATCGTCCTGCCGGAGGTCGATCTCGACAACGCCGTGGAAGAGGCCGTGACCGGCGCGCTGTCGTTCAATGGCCAGCGTTGCACCGCGCTGAAAATTCTCTTCGTGCATGAGGCGGTGCTCGATGGCTTCCTCGAGCGCTTCGCCGCTCGCGTCAACGCGCTCAAGCCGGGCATGCCCTGGGAACCGGGCGTGGCGCTGACGCCGTTGCCGGAGCCGGGCAAGGCCGATTATCTGCACGCCGTGCTCGAAGACGCCGTGGCCAAGGGCGCGCGGGTGGTCAATGCCGGTGGTGGCGAGTCGCACCAGACGTTCTTCCAGCCGGCAGTGCTGAGCCCGGTCGATTCGTCCATGCGCGTCTACCATGAAGAGCAGTTCGGCCCGCTGGTGCCGGTAGTGCCCTACCGCGAACTGCAGGAGGTGATCGATTACGTCACCTCTTCCGACTATGGCCAGCAGCTGTCGATCTTCGGCAACGACCCGGCACAGGTCGGCGAGCTGGTCGATGCCTTCGTCAACCAGGTCGGTCGCATCAACATCAACGCCCAGTGCCAGCGCGGGCCGGACAGCTACCCGTTCAACGGCCGCAAGAATTCCGCCGAGGGCACGCTGTCGGTACATGACGCCCTGCGCGTGTTCTCCATCCGCACCCTGGTGGCGACGCGCTTCAACGAGGCCAACAAGCAGCTGGTCGACCGGATCATTCGTGACCGGCAGTCGAGCTTCCTGACCACCGACTACATCTTCTGACGGAGCCTATCCATGGCCGCGCCTGTGCTCGACCAACCGCTGTTGCTGGGCATGATGCGCCTGCTGGAATACCCCGCGCTGGGCGAACCCCAGGCACTGCTGGGCTTTATCGAGCGCTGTGTCGAGCGCGGACTGAACGGCTTCGACCATGCCGACATCTATGCCGGCGGACAATGCGAGGCGCACTTCGGCGCGGCTCTGCGCCAGGCACCGGCGTTGCGCCAGCGGCTGCAGATCATTGGCAAGGCCGATATCGCGCCGGCGGGGCAGGACTGTTCGCGCTGGCGGGTCAAGCACTACGACTCCAGCGCCCGCTATCTGCGCCAGGCGGTGGACGGCAGCCTGGCGCGACTGGGCGTGGAACGACTCGATGGTTTCCTGCTGCATCGCCCGGACCCGCTGCTGCAGGTCGACGAGGTGGCCGAGACGCTGAACGGACTGGTCGCCAGCGGCAAGGTCGGCTGGGTGGGGCTGTCCAACGCCGGCATCCTGCATTGCCAGGCACTGGCCCAGTGCGTGCCGCTGCGCTGCAACCAGATCGAGCTGTCACTGCAGGCCCAGCACTGGGTGTGGGATGGCAGTCTGCACGCGCTGCAGGCTGCCGGCTTGCAGGTGCTGGCCTGGTCGCCCATGGGCGG
>DNMQ01000060.1 GCA_003488145.1 Pseudomonas sp. | reverse complement strand
GCCTCGTCGTCGCCCAGCGGGAAGCTGGCATCCAGCATCTTTTCGCTGGGGCGCAATACCAGGGCGTTTTCCGAGTGGTCTTCGCTGTCGATGCCGAACGCGTCGAACAGCTGCTCCATATAGATCGGCAGGGCGAACTGGTCGTCCTGCTCCTCGATGGCTTCGACCAGCGCCTTGCCTTGTTCGCCGCCGCCGGAGTTGAGTTCCAGCAGACGGTCGCGACCGCTGTGCAGTTCGGCTTCCAGACGCTCGCGCTCGGCGCGGGCCTCGTCGATCAGCAGCTGATAGGCGTCGTCGTCACCTTCTTCCAGCTGCGCCAGCAGGCGCTGACCGAAGCGGTGCTGCAGGGCGTTGCCGGTCGGGCAGGTGTTGAGGAAAGCGTTCAGTGCCTGGTGATACCACTTGAATAGGCGTTCCTGCGGACTGGTTTCCAGATACGGCACGTGCAGCTGGATGGTGTGCTGCTGGCCGATGCGGTCGAGACGGCCGATGCGCTGCTCGAGCAGGTCCGGATGCGCCGGCAGATCGAACAGCACCAGATGGTGGCTGAACTGGAAGTTACGGCCCTCACTGCCGATTTCCGAGCAGATCAGCACCTGCGCGCCGAACTCCTCGTCGGCGAAGTAGGCCGCGGCGCGGTCGCGCTCGAGGATGCTCATACCCTCGTGGAACACCGTGGCCGGAATGCCGGAGCGCACGCGCAGCGCGTCTTCCAGATCCAGGGCGGTCTCGGCATGGGCGCAGATGACCAGCACCTTGTACTTCTTCAGCATCTTCAGCGTGTCGATCAGCCATTCCACGCGCGGATCGAACTGCCACCAGCGGTTGCTCGCCTCGCCGTCGTCCTGCTGGCTCTGGAAGGCGACCTCCGGATACAGCTCGGCATGCTCGCCCAGCGGCAGTTCGAGGTATTCGGCCGGGCAGGGCAGCGGATAGGGATGCAGCTGGCGCTCCGGGAAACCCTGCACGGCGGCACGGGTGTTGCGGAACAGCAGACGGCCGGTGCCGTGACGGTCGAGCAGCTCGCGGATCAGCCGGCTGCTGGCCTCGATGTCGCCATCGGTGGCGGCGGCCAGCAGGGCTTCGCCCTCGGCGCCGAGGAAATCGTGGATAGTCTGGTGTGCCTGCTGCGAGAGACGCCCCTCGTCGAGCAGCTCCTGCACGGCTTCGGCCACCGGCTGATAGCTGGAGCTTTCGGCGCGGAAGGCATCGAGGTCATGGAAACGATTCGGATCGAGCAGACGCAGACGGGCGAAGTGGCTTTCCAGACCGAGCTGTTCCGGAGTTGCAGTCAGCAGCAGCACGCCGGGGATCACTTCGGCCAGCTGTTCGACCAGTTTGTATTCGGCGCTGGCACCTTCCGGGTGCCAGACCAGGTGGTGCGCTTCGTCCACTACCAGCACGTCCCAGCCTGCGGCGAAGGCAGCGTCCTGGGCACGCTCGTCTTCCTTCAGCCATTCCAGCGAAACCAGTGCCAGCTGGGTGTCTTCGAACGGATTGCTGGCATCGCTCTCGATGAAACGCTCGGCATCGAACAGTGCGACTTCCAGGTTGAAGCGGCGGCGCATCTCCACCAGCCACTGGTGCTGGAGGTTTTCCGGAACCAGGATCAGCACCCGGCTGGCGCGGCCTGAGAGCAGTTGGCGATGGATGATCAGGCCGGCTTCGATGGTCTTGCCCAGGCCCACTTCGTCGGCCAGCAGTACGCGCGGGGCGATGCGGTCAGCGACTTCCTTGGCGATGTGCAGCTGGTGCGCGATGGGCTGCGCACGCACGCCACCGAGGCCCCACAGTGAGGATTGCAGCTGGGCGCTCTGGTGCTGCAGGGTGTGGTAGCGCAGGCTGAACCATGCGAGCGGGTCGATCTGCCCGGCGAACAGGCGGTCGCTGGCCAGGCGGAACTGGATGAAGTTCGACAGCTGGGTTTCCGGCAGGGTGCGGGCTTCGTTCTGCGCGGTGAGGCCGTGGTAGACCAGCAGACCGTCGACGTCGTCGACCTCGCGCACGGTCATCTTCCAGCCTTCGAAGTGGGTGATCTCGTCTCCCGGGACGAAGCGTACGCGGGTCAGTGGCGCACTGCGCGTCGCATACTGGCGGGTTTCGCCGGTCGCCGGGTAAAGCACGGTGAGCATCCGTCCATCCTGGGTCAGGATGGTTCCGAGGCCGAGTTCTGCCTCGCTGTCGCTGATCCAGCGTTGCCCCGGTAGATACTGCTGCGCCATGCTGCCTCCCGCTGTGAAAAAGCCGGCTATGGTAACGGAACGTCGCCATCAGAGCGACGGCCGATGGCGACTGCGTGACGCATGAAGTGTAGCGGTCCTGTTAAAGTTGGCCGGTGCCGCGCCGATTCATCGGTAAAGAGGGGTAACCAGCATGCTGCCACCCATCCCATCAGGCGTATTCCCGGTCAACGCCCAGCAGGACGTGGTCAAGCCGCGCCCGGAGATCGCACCGGTGGCACCCGTGCAGCCGAGCCCGGACGAAAGTGCGGTTACCCTCGACCGACGCCATCCGCAGGAGAGCGCCGAGATGCTGCGCGACGAGCAGCGGCGGCGTCAGCGCCGGGGTTATACCCCGGAGGAACTGGCGACCGGCGAGACTGATGAACAGGACCAGGCCGAGCTCGAAGAGCTGCCGCGCCAGGGACTCTGGGTTGACGTCGAGGTCTGAGGTGTTCACGGACGACCCGAGCCACGCTTCATCGATCGAGTTGCCGGACGCCGCACTGGACTACTACCCGGGGTGGGTCGACAGCGAAACCGCCGATGCCTGGCTGGAGGAGCTCGTCAGCGCCACGCCCTGGTCGCAACCCGAAATCCGAATCTATGGCCGCCAGGTTGCAGTACCACGCATGGTCGCCTGGTACGGCGACGCGGACGCCGGGTATCGCTATTCCGGCCTGCGACATGATCCGCTGGCCTGGACACCGCTGTTGCAAGACATCCGTGAGCGTCTGCAGCACGAGACCGGTCAGCGCTTCAACGGTGTGTTGCTCAACCTGTATCGCGACGGACGCGACGCCATGGGCTGGCACAGTGACGATGAGCCCGAGCTGGGCGACTGCCCCACTGTCGCTTCGCTGAGCTTGGGCGCTGAGCGGCGCTTCGATCTGCGGCGCAAGGGCAGTGGGCGGATTCAACACTCGCTCGTCCTCGCACACGGCTCGCTGCTGGTCATGAGGGGCACGACGCAGCATCATTGGCAACACCAGATCGCGCGGACCAGCAAGGTGCTGCAGCCGCGCCTCAACCTGACCTTCCGCCTGATCGAGACGAGGCCGAGCAAATGAGCAGCGACGAGAAGTTGATCGACTTCAGTGCAGAGCGCGCAAAGCGCATTCACGACCTCAACGACAAGCGCCTCGAGGAGATGCGCAAGACCTTCGAGCAGGTCCTGCCGCTGGGCAAGGCGAAGAAGAAGGGCAAACGCTCTCCGAAGAAGCGTTAATCGCGCCCCTCTTCAACATTGCACAGATCGATTCGCTATTAGCCGCTCGGCTCTCACCACACTTCTGCTGCTGCCCTGCCGTTTTCGCCTCAAACACCCCTGTTTTCTTGACCTGGATCAGTCGTTGCTCACGGCTGTGCGCGCTGCTTTGTGGCCATTGACCCGGGTCAATTTTTTTAGGGGGGAGCGGGTTTAACTTGAACCCATCGAATAGCGAATCAGGTTTCGGAGGTAGGTCTCATGTTTGTCGATGATGTGGTGCTCGCAGGGGTGGTCACGGTCGGCCTGATGGTCGCCTTCCTCGGAGGCTTCGGATATTTCATCTGGCGGGATGCGCACAAGAAGTAAGCGATTCCCGGCAGATTCAAAGAGCACGCAAGGCATTTAGGCGACCTATGGTCGCCTTTTTTTTGCGCGTGATTTACCGATATGTCTGAGGTTGGACGAACACGATCGTCGTGAACGCCGGGACCTCGAACTCCCCACTGGTGACCTTGGCCTGGCGGCTGATCGGGTCGACCGAACCCTTCAGCACCGGGTGCAACTCGTAGCCGTCCGCGCCCGGCAGACGAACCCGCTGGTCCGACGCATTGATCATCACCATCAGCGAGCTGTAGCGGCGGTCCAGATCGCGGCCGTCACGCGGACCATCGGCCAGACTGAAGGCGATCACGCCGGGCTGCTGTCCGGCGCCAGTGTTGTGAAACTGTAGGCGCCGCTGCACTTCGCGCGCGCTGTCGAGCTGGAACAGTGCGCTGTCGCTACGGATTTTCAGCAGCTCGAGGAAACGTCGTTTCGCCGCGACGATGTCGGTGGTGCCCGGTTTGGCCTGCGGGTCGACAATGATCCTGCGAATCAGCGGCCAGTTGTCGCCGTCCTTGTCCGCGCGCGGCAGGCCCTTGTTCCAGTTGTTGTCCTGATAACTGAAGTCCACCGCATTGAACCAGTCTCCCGAATCGTAGCTGTCGCGCTGCATGGACTTCGATCGCAGGATGTCCGAGCCGAGATGGATGAACGGCACGCCCTGGCTGAACAGCGGCACCGACAGCGCCACCATGTGCAGGCGCACCCTGTCGGCAACCGACAGGCTGCTGGCCAACTTGTACTGGTTGTTGTCCCACAGCGTTTGGTTGTCGTGCTTGGAGACGTAATTGACGGTTTCCTGCGGGTCCAGCGTATAGCCGGCGGGCTGGCCGTTGTAGTCGATCTCGCTGCCTTTGCGCGTGCTGCCGTCGGCGGTCACGAATTGGAAGTCGCGTAGTCCGCCAGCAATGCCGACGCGGATCAAATCGGTGGCGTGCAGCAGTTGCGCTTTTTCCTGAGCCCCGGCGCCGCTCAGCTCGTTGGGTCGCAGATAGAGCCCGTTGGCGAAGCCCTGGTTGCGACGAATGCTGTCGCCGCCGTCGAAGGGGCTGCCACCACGGACTGCATCACGTTGTCGGTCGTTGAAGGTACCTACGCCGGTACCAGCCATGTTCAGTTGATTGGCGTTGATACCGCGTGCGTTGCCGGCGACCTCGCCGAACTCCCAGCCTTCGCCGTAGAAATAGGTGTCGCGATCGATGCGGCGAACGGCGCGATACGCATCGACGATCTGCTCGCGCATATGGTGACCCATCAGATCGAAGCGAAAGCCGGCGATCTTGTAATCGCGGGCCCAGACCTTCAGCGAGTCGATCATCAGCTTGGCCATCATGCGATGTTCGCTGGCGGTGTTCTCGCAGCAGGTCGAGGTTTCCACCGCACCGGTAGTCGGGTTGCGGCGGTGGTAGTAGCCGGGTACGACCTTGTCCAGGACGGACTTGTCGGCCAGGCCGGAAGCGTTGGTGTGGTTGTAGACCACGTCCATCACCGTGGCGAGGCCATTGCCGGCCAAGGCCTGCACCATCTGGCGGAACTCGATGATGCGCTGCACGCCTTCGGCATCGCTGGCGTAGCTGCCCTCGGGCGCGGTGAAGTGGAAGGGGTCGTAGCCCCAGTTGAAGTCATCCAGCCCGCGCAGGTCGTTGTACAGCGATTGCGCCTGACCGCTGGCCGGGTCGAAGCCCTCTAGCACCTGACGGATGCTCGCTGCGCCACAGTACTGCGCCCAGCGCTCCCGGGCCGCATCCGACAGGTCGCAGAGCTTGGCGAAGGGGTCGTCCAGATTGATCCGCCGAGCGGGGTCTTCGTTGATGGTCGCGATGTCGAACACCGGCAGCAGCTGCACGTGGGTGAGCCCGGCCTTCTGCAGGTCGCGCAGGTGCCGCATGCCGTTGCTGTTCTGGTGGGTAAACGCTGCGTAGGTACCGCGCAGCGCGGCCGGCAGGCTGGTGTCGCTGGCGCTGAAGTCGCGCAGATGGGTTTCGTAGATCACGCTCGCTTCGGGGTGCTCCGGGTGTGGCGGACGCACGCCATCCCAGCCGGCTGGTTTGAGGTCGCCGGCGTTCAGGTCGACGACCTGAGCGTACTGGCTGTTGCGCGACAGGCTCAGGGCGTAGGGATCGCTGACCAACGTCGTCTCGATCCTGCCGCTGCTTGGTCGGTAGGCGGTGACTTCGTACTGGTAGTACTGGCGATCCAGTGAGCGCGGGCCTTCCAGACTCCAGACGCCGAGCCGCTCCCGCATAGACTTTGGATAACCGGGCAGCAGCTGTTTGGCGGCATCGAATACGTGCAGGCGAACCCGCTGTGCGGTCGGTGCCCAGAGCTTGAAGGACACACCTCTGGCATCGAGCGTCGCGCCCAGCTCGCCGTTGTAGGCGAACAGCATGTCGAGGATGCCGGCGGTCTGCACTTCGGTGGCATCAATGACCCGGTCGTCCGCGTCATAGGCGATTACCACCAGCTGGCTCATCACGGCGCGGCGCAGGTCATGTGCGCCGGCCGTGATCCGGTACGCCGGGGCTTCGGCCAGATGCGGGTGCCGGCGCCTGAGGCCATTGCGCAGGCTGGACGGCTGCATCGCCAGGGTCTGCCCGCCGCTGACGGTTCGCGCCTCGCTGTCGATGCGGATGCTGGCGTCGCTGGCATAGCGCAGTTCCAAGCGGCTGGCGCCCGGCGCCCCGCCCACCAGTGCGAGCGTGAACGGATCGAGCCAGTGCGCCCGCGCGCCCTTGATCGCCACGGCGCTGCCGTTCAGTGGCGTGCTGGACAGCTGTGGGTTGCCGCTGACCGTGAAGACACGACGGCCCAGTTCGTCGAAGCGCCAGGTCAGGTCGCCACCGCCCAGGTCCTTTTCGTCGCCCTTGTGCATGATCAGATTCAGGCAGCTGGCATTGGCGCTCAGTGGAATGCGGTACAAGGCGCCGTACCACGGGTCGGTATCCACCGCCGCGAGCGGTTGCGCCCAGCTGGTTTCAGTCGCACTTCCGTTGCAGCCGGGGGTGTTCCATAGATGTGGACCCCAACCGTTGTAGTCACCATCGGCGCGCTGATAGTAGAGCAGGGCCTCGTCGGGGCCAGGGTCGAGCGGGGTAGCCGAAGCGGATTGCGTGGCCAGCGAGAAGCCGGCAAGGGCGAGCGCCGCCAGGCGCCGATAAGCGATCGAGCGAGTGAGCATGGGTGAGGGTCCCGTTGTTGTTCTTCTTGTACTGCTCGCTGGATGGTCGGCGCGGGGTATCCGATACGCATCCTCCGTTGGGGAACTGCTCGGGGCGTAGGCCAAGGCCGTAATGGCGTTCTGCTTGTCGCCCGTGCCGGGCAGACGGAGGGATTGCTGGAAATGAAGAGGGCGCCAATCAGGCGCCCTCGGTTTGCCCCGTCCATGAACGGCGAGGCGATGAACGTAGGGATGCTCAACCGATGGTGATCGGCGGCAACTCCTTCAGTTCTACGGTCTCCTGCTTGCGTGGCGCGAGCACTTCCGCCTCGCCATCGACCACCTGCTCATCGTTCTGGTTGAACACGCGGGTGGCGATGCGCACGCGGTTCTTCGGCAGCTTCTCGAGGATTTCCAGGCGCACGGTCAGGGTGTCACCGATCTTCACCGGACGGGTGAATTTCATGGTCTGGCCGAGATAGATGGTGCCCGGGCCCGGCATGGTGCAAGCCACGGCGGCGCTGATCAGCGCGCCACTGAACATGCCATGGGCGATGCGTTCCTTGAACAGCGTACCGGCCGCGAACTCGGCATCCAAGTGGACCGGGTTGCGGTCTCCGGACATGGCCGCGAACAGCTGGATGTCCTTTTCCTCTACGTGTTTTTCGAAGCTCGCCTGCTGGCCGACTTCCAGTTCGGCGTAGGGCGTGTTGCTGATGGTGCTCATGGACAGTCCTCAGATGCTGGGGCGGCGCGTCAACTGCTGCGCCTGATCGAATCAGGTACCGCGCAACCGGCACAGCCCGGTACTTGCGCGCTGGGGCTGCATTCTAGAGGCATGCAGCACGATTGTCCCGAGTGCAGGCCGTCCCGGCAGCGTGACGAAAGATTCACGGCAGTGATTTGTGCGGCTTGGACTGTTGCGTCGCGACGCTGACCTGATAAGTTCGCCAGAGCCCGCTGTGCGCGGGCCAGACACTCTCAGGTAAAGAGGCCAATAACAATGCAGCCTGAATTCTGGAATGACAAACGCCCTGCTGGCGTGACCAACGACATCGATCTAGGTGCTTACCGCTCGGTCGTCGAAGTGTTCGAGCGAGCCTGCAAGACCCACGCGGACCGCCCCGCATTCAGCAATATGGGTGTCACCCTCAGCTACTCTGATCTGGAGCGCCACTCCGCCGCTTTCGCCGCCTGGCTGCAGCACCACACCGATCTGCAACCCGGCGACCGCATCGCCATTCAGATGCCCAACCTGCTGCAGTATCCCATCGCGGTGTTCGGTGCGCTGCGTGCCGGCCTCATCGTGGTCAATACCAACCCGCTGTACACCGCGCGGGAGATGCGCCACCAGTTCCAGGATTCCGGCGCGCGGGCGCTGGTGTATCTCAATACCTTCGGCCACCACGTGCAGGAGGTGCTGCCCGATACCGCCATCGAGCACCTGATTGAAGTGCGCATCGGCGACATGTTGCCGCCGCTCAAGGGCGCGCTGGTCAACGCGGCGGTCAAGCACCTGAAGAAAATGGTGCCGGATTACAGCCTGCCGCAAGCCGTTTCCTTCAAGGATGTGCTGCGCGACGGCGCACGCCACAGCCACAAGCCCGCGCCGCTGGAACTCGACCACGTTGCCGTGCTGCAGTACACCGGCGGTACGACCGGTGTGGCCAAGGGCGCGATGCTGACCCACGGCAACCTGGTGGCGAACATGCAGCAGGTGCGGGCCAACATGCAGCAGCTGGACGATCAGGGCCACCCGGTCATCCGTGAAGGTCAGGAAGTGATGATCGCGCCGCTGCCGCTGTATCACATCTACGCCTTCACGGTTAACTGCATGTGCATGACGGTGACCGGCAACCACAACGTGCTGATCACCAACCCGCGGGACATCAATGGCTTCGTCAAGGAACTGCAGCGCTGGCAGTTCTCCGCGTTCCTCGGGCTCAACACACTGTTCGTCGCGCTGATGGCTCACCCGCAGTTCAAGAAGATCGACTTCTCCCGACTCAAAGGCACCAATTCCGGCGGTACAGCCCTGGTATCGGCAGTCGCCGAACGCTGGAAGAGCCTGACCGGCTGCACCGTTGTAGAAGGCTACGGCCTGACCGAAACCTCGCCGGTCGTCTGCGCCAATCCTCATGGCGAACATTCGCGCCTCGGCACGGTGGGGCTGCCGGTGCCCGGTACCACGGTCAAGGTCATCGACGACGAAGGCAACGCCTTGCCGCTCGGCGAGCGCGGCGAGCTGTGCGTCAAGGGGCCGCAAGTGATGAAGGGCTACTGGCAGCGTCCCGAAGCTACGGCCGAGGTGCTGGACGAGGAGGGCTGGCTGAAGACCGGCGACATCGCGGTGATCGACGAGGACGGGTTCGTCAGCATCGTCGACCGCAAGAAGGACCTGATCATCGTTTCCGGTTTCAACGTCTACCCCAACGAGATCGAGGACGTGGTGATGGC
>DNMQ01000061.1 GCA_003488145.1 Pseudomonas sp. | reverse complement strand
GCGTCGTATCCAGCAATTCGAACCGGCCGGCATCGGCGCACGTGACCTGCGTGAGTGTCTGCTGTTGCAGCTGCGCCAACTGCCCGACCGCACACCATGGCTGAGCGAAGCGAAGCGTCTGGTCAGCGACTATCTGGACATCCTCGGCAGCCGGGATTACAGCCTGCTGATGCGGCGAATGAAGATCAAGGAAGACGATCTGCGCCAGGTCATCGAACTGATCCAGAGCCTGAACCCGCGCCCGGGGTCGCAGATCGAGGCCAGCGAACCGGAATACGTGGTGCCCGACGTGATCGTGCGCAAGCACAATGATCGCTGGCTGGTCGAGCTGAATCAGGAAGCCATGCCGCGCCTTCGCGTCAACGCGCAGTACGCCGGCTTCGTCAAACGCGCCGACTCCAGTGCGGACAACACCTTCATGCGCAACCAGCTGCAGGAAGCGCGCTGGTTCATCAAGAGCCTGCTCAGCCGCAACGAGACCCTGATGAAGGTGGCGACTCAGATCGTCGAACACCAGCGCGCCTTCCTCGAGCATGGTGACGAGGCGATGAAGCCTCTGGTACTGCACGACATCGCCGAGGCGGTGGGCATGCATGAGTCGACCATCTCCCGCGTGACCACGCAGAAATACATGCACACGCCGCGCGGCATCTACGAACTCAAATACTTCTTCTCCAGCCACGTCAGCACGGCGGAAGGCGGCGAATGTTCGTCCACCGCGATCCGCGCGATCATCAAGAAACTGGTCGCCGCCGAAAACCAGAAAAAGCCGTTGAGCGACAGCAAGATCGCTGGTTTACTGGAAGCGCAGGGCATCCAGGTGGCCCGCCGCACAGTTGCGAAGTACCGCGAGTCGCTCGGTATCGCACCATCCAGCGAGCGCAAACGTCTACTGTGATCGGCCCCTGGTCGAACTGTCCCGGCGGCAGGCCTACCAACCTGCTCTTCGTACAAGGCAAAGGAGATAGCAGTATGCAAGTCAACATCAGCGGTGTTCATCTGGAAGTAACCGATGCCCTGCGTGACTACATCGAGGAGAAATTCGATCGGCTTGCTCGCCACTTCGACCGCATCATCAGCGTTCAGGTGATCCTCCAGGTCGAGAAACTCAAGCAGAAAGCCGAAGCAACCTTGCACGTCGCAGGCCGCGAAGTCGTGGCCATCGCCGATCACGAAGACATGTACGCTGCCGTCGACCTGTTGGTCGACAAGCTCGATCGCCAGTTGATCAAGCACAAGGAGAAGCAGCTCGACCACACACAGGGCGCTGTCACCCGCTGACTCCAATATGATCCGACTCGAAAACATCCTCACCCCCGGGCGTTCCTTGGTGAACGTCCCGGGCGGTAGCAAGAAGCGCGTCCTGGAACAGATCGCCAAGGTGATCGCCCAGGACCTTATCGATCTCGACTCCCAGACCATCTTCGAAAGCCTGATCGCGCGCGAGAAGCTCGGCTCGACCGGCTTCGGCAACGGCATCGCCATCCCGCACTGCCGCATGGTTGGCTGCAATGCGCCGCTGAGCGCCGTTCTGCGCCTGCAGACACCAGTGGATTTCGACGCCATCGACGGCGCGCCGGTGGACCTGCTGTTCGTCCTGCTGGTACCGGAGGCCGCCACCGACGAGCATCTCGAACTGCTGCGCCAGATCGCCAGCATGCTCGACCGCGAAGACGTACGCCAACGACTGCGCCAGGCGCCGAGCAACGAAAGCCTCTACCAGGTAGTGGTCGACGTGCAGAACGGGGCATAGATGCGGCTGATCATCGTCAGTGGACGCTCGGGGTCGGGCAAGAGCACTGCACTGAACGTGCTCGAGGACAACGGCTTCTATTGCATCGACAACCTGCCTGCCGGACTGTTGCCTGAGCTTGCCGAGCGCGCCCTGCTGCACACTGAGCTGCTGCATCCGCAGGTCGCCGTATCGATCGACGCGCGCAACCTGCCCAGCCAGCTCAAGCGCTTCCCCGAGCTACTCGAAGAAGTCCGCGCCAAGCACATCCAGTGCGATGTGCTCTATCTGGATGCCGACGATGAGACCCTGCTCAAGCGCTTCTCGGAAACCCGCCGCCGCCATCCACTGACCAACGAAAATCGCTCTCTGGCCGAAGCGATCCATGATGAGGAGTTGCTGCTCGCAGCGATCATCGATCACGCCGACCTGAAAATCGACACCACCCATCTCAATCTCTATCAGCTGCGCGACGTGCTCAAGTTGCGCTTGCTCAACAAGCCTGAGCCGGGCACCGCTTTTCTGGTCGAGTCATTCGGTTTCAAGCGCGGGATGCCGGTCGATGCCGATCTTGTGTTCGACGTACGTTGCCTGCCCAACCCTTACTGGAAAGCCGAGCTTCGCGACTTTTCCGGGCTAGACCAGCCGGTGATCGACTACCTCAGCGCCCAGGCCGACGTGGAGGAAATGTTCCAGGATATCCACGGCTATCTGAGCAAATGGCTGCCGCGCTTTGCAGCCAGCAACCGCGCATATGTCACCATCGCCATCGGCTGCACCGGCGGCCATCATCGCTCGGTCTACCTGGCCGAACGGCTAGGCCAGGCATTGAGAGAACCGCTGAAGAACCTGCAGGTCCGTCATCGGGACCTCGCCTAGGAATACCTGCACCATGCCCGCCCGCGAAGTCACCATCATCAACAAACTCGGCCTGCACGCGCGCGCTGCCGCCAAGTTCGTCGCCGTTGCCAATCGCTACCCCTGCAAGATTCGCGTTGGCCGCTGTCCGGCCACGCTGGTCGACGGCAAGAGCATCATGGCCGTCATGATGCTCGCCGCCAGCAAAGGCACCACCGTGCACCTGGACACCGAAGGTGAACAAGAAGAGGACGCACTGAACGCGCTGACCGCGCTGATCGACGACTATTTCGAAGAAGGCGAGTAGACACCTTGCCACGGCGGCGCGAATCGTTGCCGACCGCGCCGCGCCTGCCTTACTTGCCAGCGACCATCATTCGCTCGATCAACACCGAGCCGGTCCGCACGTTGCCGCGCGTTTCCACATCGCAACCGACCGCCACGATCTGGCGGAACATGTCGCGCAGATTTCCGGCAATCGTTACTTCCTGTACCGGGAACTGGATCTCGCCATTCTCGACCCAGTAGCCGCCGGCGCCGCGAGAATAGTCGCCGGTCACCAGATTCAGGCCCTGTCCCATCAGCTCCGTCACCAGCAGGCCTCGGCCCATGCGCCGGATCAACGCCGCCTGATCCTCGTCCCCATGGCTGACGAACAGGTTGTGCACACCCCCGGCGTTGGCCGTACTGGGCATACCGAGCTTGCGTCCGGAATAGGTCGAAAGCACATAGGACAGCAGGCGGCCGTTCTCCACGAACGGCTTGGCATAGGTCGCCAGGCCATCGCCATCGTAGCCGGCACTACCGAGGGCTCGCGGGATGTGCGGACGCTCATCAAGGCTCAGCCACTCGGGAAACAGCGCCTGTCCCAGGGCATCCTCGAGATAAGAGGCTTTGCGGTAGAGATTTCCGCCGGAAATCGCTGCAATGAAGTGGCCAAACAGACCGGTCGCCAGCTCGGGAGCGAAAAGTACCGGCACTTCGCAGGTAGGAACCGCGCGCGCGCCTAGACGTCGCACGGCACGCTCGGCTGCGCGCCGGCCGATGGTCTGCGGGTCGAGCAGCGCCTCGCCGATGCGGTTGACGTCGTAGAAATAGTCACGCTGCATCTGCCCTTCGCTCTCGGCGATCATCACGCAACTCAGGCTGTGACGGCTGCTGCAATAGCCCCCGATGAAGCCGTTGCTGTTGCCATAGGCGCGGCAGCCCTGATGGGTATTAAGCGTAGTGCCGTCTGCGTTGCGGATACGCTGATCGAAGGCGAACGCGGCGTCTTCACAGCTGAGCGCCTGCTCGATGGCCTGTTCGGGGGTGACCGCCCACGGATGGTAAAGATCGAGATCGGGAAGCTCGCGCGCCATCAGCGTAGCGTCAGCGAGGCCAGCAAATTCGTCCTCCGAGGCATGCCTGGCGATGGCCAGCGCGGCGGCTACGGTTTCACGGATGGCGTCGTCACCACTCCCGGTGGTGCTCGCAGTGCCTTTGCTCTGGCCGACATAGAGCGTGATGCCGAAGCCTTGGTCGCGATTGAACTCGACCGTCTCCACCTCGCGCTGCCGCACTGTGGTCGACAGCCCCTGCTCCATGGAGACCGAAACCTCGCTGGCGCTGGCGCCCTGCCGACGCGCTTCCTCGATAATGCGCTCGACCTTCTCGCGCAAACCGGGCAGCGCGTGCGGACCGATGCCCTCTACTTCACTCATAAGCACTCCCAAACCACTGCAATCGAATCAAGTTGCAACCTGGCGCCGCTCCTCTGAAGCCTGCTGCCAGGGCTGCTGTTATCATGGCGGCATTTCCTAGTGGACCATCCCCATGTCTGAACACTCCGACGCCGACGATTTCGACGAAAAAAGCAAGTCCCAGGTCAAACGCGAGCTGCTTGCCCTGCAGGAGCTTGGCGAGCGGCTAACTACCCTCAAGCCCGACCTCATCGCTCGCCTGCCGCTGAGCGACGCGTTGCAGAAGGCGCTGGCCGACGCGCCGAAACACAAGGCGCATATCGCGCGCAAACGGCACATCCAGTACATCGGCAAGCTGATGCGCGACCAGGATGTCGATGCCATTCTCGCGCTGGTCGATCAACTGGACGCCTCGACGCGCCAATACAACGAGCGCTTCCATGCGCTGGAGCGCTGGCGCGACCGTCTGATCGGCGGTGACGACGCCACCCTGGAAGCGTTCGTAACCGAATACCCCGAGACCGACCGCCAGCATCTGCGCGGGCTGATCCGCCACGCCCAGCACGAGGCGGCGCGCGACAAGCCGCCGGCCGCCAGCCGCAAGATATTCAAGTACATCCGCGAACTGGACGAAGCCAAACGCGGCTTGCGCTGACGGCAATCTCAACCCGTACCTCAACCTCTACCCTTGAAGCTCGCGGCTGGCACTCGCCGCGGCTTCACGCACCCGTTCCGCCTACGGTTATCTCGTCGATCTTCAGGGTCGGCTGGCCGACGCCCACCGGCACCGACTGCCCATCCTTGCCACAGGTGCCGACACCGCTATCGAGCGCCAGGTCGTTACCGACCATCGACACCCGGTTCATCACCTCGGGGCCATTGCCTATCAGCGTCGCGCCCTTCACCGGCGCGGTGATCTTGCCGTCCTCGATCAGATAGGCCTCACTGGTGGAGAAGACGAACTTGCCGCTGGTGATGTCGACCTGACCGCCGCCGAGGCTGGCGCAGTAGATGCCCTTCTTCACCGAGCGAATGATTTCCTGCGGATCGCTTTCGCCGGCCAGCATGTAGGTGTTGGTCATGCGCGGCATCGGTAGATGCGCGTAAGACTCGCGGCGGCCGTTACCGGTCGGCGCGACGCCCATAAGGCGGGCGTTTAACTTGTCCTGGATATAACCCTTGAGAATGCCGTTCTCGATCAGCGTGGTGCATTGGGTCGGCGTGCCTTCGTCATCGACGCTGAGCGAACCTCGGCGATCCGCCAGGGTACCGTCATCGACGATGGTGCATAGGCTCGACGCCACCTTCTGCCCGATCCGGCCACTGTAGGCCGAGCTGCCCTTGCGATTGAAATCACCCTCCAAGCCATGGCCGACGGCCTCGTGCAACAGCACGCCGGACCAGCCAGGCCCAAGCACGACCGGCAAGGAACCGGCCGGTGCCGGCACCGCTTCGAGGTTAACCAGCGCCTGACGCAATGCCTCGCGGGCGTAGCCCATGGCGCGATCCTCGCTGAGGAAGTACTGGTAGCCGGTACGCCCGCCGCCACCCTGGCCACCGCGCTCGCGGCGGCCGTTCTGCTCGACGATCACGCTGACGTTGAAACGCACCAGAGGGCGGATGTCGGCCGCCATACCACCGTCCATTCCGGCCACCAGGATATGCTCCCAGACGCCCGCCAGGCTTACAGTCACCTGCTTGATGCGAGGGTCCAGCGCCCTGGTCGCGACGTCGATGCGCTTAAGCAGCTCGACCTTCTCGGCACGGCCGAGCCCGTCGAGCGGATTGTCCTGCGCGTACAACGGCGCGAATGCCGCCCTGGACAGCACCTTGACCTGGCCTTGCTGGCCGCTGCGCGCGATGGAGCGTGCAGCCTGAGCCGCCTGACGCAATGCATCGGCAGTGATCGCGTTGCTGTAGGCGAAACCGGTTTTCTCGCCGGACAGTGCGCGCACGCCGACGCCCTGCTCCAGATGGAAGCCGCCCTCCTTGACGATGCCGTCCTCGAGCACCCAGGACTCGGAAACCTGATCCTGAAAGTACAGGTCCGCCGCATCCACGCCGGGCCCGGCGAGTTCACCGAGCAAGCCTGGCAGGTCATCGATACCCAGGCCGCCAGGTGTCAGCAGTCGCTCGGTGACGGGTAACAGCAGTTCACTCATATTCACTCCAAACGGTCCGTGGCCAGGCACGGTACGGAAAATCGGCGGTGGCGCTGCAGCGGCATTCGCTGGCGGATGGCAGCCTGTTCGGACGCATCCCGAGCGGCAACCAAAGCCGCCTCGCCAGTCGCCTGCTCGCACAGCAGACGGCCCCATGGGTCCACGATAGACGAATGCCCATGGGTGAGGCGACCACCAGGATGCTCTCCACCCTGTGCGGCAGCCAGGATATAGCATTGAGTCTCGATGGCACGGGCACGAATCAACGTCGCCCAGTGCGCTTCACCGGTCACCGTGGTGAACGCCGACGGCACGCTGATCAACTCGGCACCAGCCGCCCTCAGCGCACCATACAGCTCGGCGAAACGCAGGTCATAACACACGCTCAGCCCCAAGCGTCCAACCGGTGTGTCGGCGATCACCAGTCTTTGCCCCGCCGCATAGTCGTCCGATTCACGGTAGTGGCCTCGGTTATCTGAAACCTCTGCATCGAACAGATGCAGCTTGTCGTAGCGCGCCACCCGCTGCCCCTGATCATCGAACAGCAGCGAGCAGGCATTCGGCTTGCCCTGCGGGTCGTCGTCGGGCGGTAACGGCAAGGTGCCAGCCACGATCCACAACCTGAGGTCACGGGCGACCTGCTTCAACCAGGGCAGGATCGGCCCGTCGCCAGCGGCTTCGGCGCGACCCAGTCGCGGTAGATCGCTGCGGCCCATTGCGGCGAAGTTCTCCGGTAGCACCGCCAGCCGCGCGCCCGCTTCGGCCGCCTGCTCGAGCAACTCGCGCGCGCGGGCCAGATTGAGCGTTACATCCGCCTGGCTGGCCATCTGAATCACGGCTAAGGACATGCTTTCCCCGATACTGAAAGACCCGGCCCGATGCGGATCAGTTGGGCTTTTCGAATGGTTTGTCGAAGCTGATCTTAGGCGCCTGCCAAGGCCCCTTGACGTCGTACTGTACGCTGGCGAAACGCGCCACGCGGTCGCCGAGCAGCTTGTCCACCACGAACAGCGCCCCGCCGATCGCCGGTGCGCCGACAATCAGCGCCGCCAGCGGCAGGTTGTTGCTGATCGGCAAGGTGACCAGCAACTTGGCGTCGATCTCGTCACGCGCCATATCCAGCCTGCCATCCAGCTCGAGGTTGGTCGACGGACCGCTGACGGTGATGGGCTCGCGGGTATTGAACACACCCTCCTCGGCCAGCAACCGCCCATCCAGCCGGTCGTAACTGAGCCCCTTGCTGAACAGATCGGAGAAGTCCAGCCGCAGGCGGCGCCCTATCGAATTGAAGTTGAGCACGCCGAACACGCGCAGCGCCTGGGCGCTGCCGTCGATCTCGACAAACTGCCCCTTGCGCAGCCGAGGTCGCATGCTGCCGGAATAGCGCGCCATGGCGAACCAGGCCGGCGAACCAGGCCAGTGCCCATCCACATCCAGGCGAAAACTGTCACTGGTCACCGAAGGCGCAAAGCCCCACGCAAGCAATACGTCAGCGAGATTGCGCCCTTCGAGGCGGCCCTTGTACCAGGTCTGCGCACTGCCCCAGCCGCCGTTCCCGGTAATCTTCAGGCCCTTGAGGTCGAGAGCGATATCGCGGAACTCGGTCCCGCCGCTGACCGGGCGCAGCTTCAACGCCCAGGCGCCGAGCACATCGTCGCCCAGGGAAACCCGTTCGATCGCGACATCCATTGCCGGCAGGCTTTGCGGGTCGACATCAGCCAGCGGATCGGGTCGTTCCTTGACCGCCTCGTCGGATTGCGCGGCAGCCGGCAGACGCAGGCGCTGGAGATCGGCAACGATGATGCCGCCCTCGGCATCTGGCAGGCGAACCGAGCCGCTGATGATCGAACTGCGAAGGCCAAGGTCCCAGGCTTCGCTCATTCGCCGCAGGTCCAGCCCAAGATTGTCGATCCGGGTGCCAAAACCTTCGAAACGATCGATATCGACCTGCGCCCGGCGCAGCAGCGAGCCAGTCGTCTGCTGCGCTTGTGCCTTGCCATGTTGTTCGAGCACCGCCTGCCAGGCTTTCAAGTCGAACTGCGGCAGGCGCCCCCTGACATAAAGCCCGGCACTGGCCGGAAGATTGGCCGCCCCAGGCCCGAGACGCAGCTCGCCGCGCCCCTGCGCCCAGACACCCGACGGCGCAGCGAACGTCAGTGCGGCGAGTGACCCGTGCCGGACACCGTAGCGACGCTCGGCTCCTTGCAGGGACATCCGCAACGAGGTGTCACGGCGCTCGCGTGCAGGCTTGCCGAACGGCGCTGGCAGATCGATGCGCAGCCCCTGTAGCGAGGAGTCGATCTGCAACTGACTGTCCTCACCCGCCAGATCCAGTCGCAACTGATAGGGCAACTCACCGCTGGCGGGCAGCGACTGCTCGATCGCGAGCCACTCAGCCAGACGCTTCAACCCCACGGCGCCCTGTGCCTCCACGCGAGAGGCAGGCTTGCCAGTCGCTCCTGTCGCTACCGCCTTGCCCTTGACCGGAGCGCCGAACAGACGCGCCTGGATGGCCTCTGCACTCAAGCCTCGCGCGGTGTCGTAGCGGAAACTGCCGCTGAGTTGCTCGAAGGCAAGCTCCGGCTCGGGAATCTTCAGTTTCGCATCGTCGCTGGCGAAATCCACAATGACCCGCGGCGTGCCCTTGCCCAGCGGGATCTGCAGATCGAGCGCGCCGCTGAGCGCACCCTGCCCCTGCCAGCCTGCGAAGATCTCACCGGTTCCGATCGGCGCCTCCTGAAGCAGCTTCAAGGCATCCGCCAGGCTGCTGGCGACCTGCCCCTTCACGGCCAACTGCGGCACGTTGCCGGCGCCGACGCGAGGAATGTCCGCTGTCGCATCACGCACGTGACTGTCGAGAATCCGCCCTTCCGCGAGCCGGACGCGAACCCCGCTGTCTTCGATCAGCACCTCGCCACGGCCCTGCTGCAGCACGGGCCAGCCGGGCTGAAACGCCAGCTCGGCATCGCGCACCTTGAAGTACAGGCTCAGGCTGCGCGCGCTGTCGGAAGCTCCCTTGCTCAATGCGCCCTGGTACTGGAAATAACCTTGCTCGACCGTACCGCTGCGAATCGCTTCCTTGAGCCAGCTGACCAGCGCCGGGCTTAACGCTGGTGAGCGTGTCGGCAAGTATTTTTCGGTAAAGCGCGCGTCGCCTTCGCTCAAGCCAACCCGCAGGTCCATGTAATCCTCTGCCGCGGGATCCCTGGCCAGGCGGATCAGGAAGTCACCGGCGATCTTGCCTTCCTCGCCGTCGATACGCAGATAGGGCGCAGCCAGCGTGAAGGCCTGCTCGTCCAGCGCCCAGGTCAGACGCCCGCCGGCGTGTCGGTAGCGCCAGGGCTCGGGATACAGCGGCGCAAGTTGCAGGCTGAAGTCGTCGCTGTCCAGACGCAGTTCTCCGCCGCCCATATCACCGCGAATGCTGCCACTCGCGTTGCCCACCGCCGGTATCCAGTTGTGTGCGGCGAAACTGATACGGTCCAGATTGGCAGCGAATTGCAGCCGCTGCGGCGACTCCATCTGGGGGCGGTAGTCGAGCTGCAGATTGCGCAGTGTTCCGCTGGGCTGCAGCGCGGTCAGCGTCTCGGTTGCGGCCGGTGGTAGCGGCGCCAGTGCACGGACGAGTGTGGCGATCGGCGCGATACCCAACCGATCAGCCTGCAGCTGCCAATGCTGCTGAGTCTGATCCTGCTGAACCTGGATTCGCGCATCGCCCCAGCGCTCGCCTTCGAGATCGAACGCCAGCCGGTCCAGCAGCAGCCGGTAGCCCTGCTCGTTGCGATCGATATAAGCCTCGCCCCCAAGGTCCTCGAGCTGAACGGGCTCACGATCGGCAAAGGACGTGATCAGTTGCGGCGCGTTAATCCGTAGAACAGCACGCTCCAACGCCTTTTCGCGCCAGGTTGCCCACAGCTCACCTCCCATCTTCAACGTCTGCAGATGCCAGTCGGCAGTCAGTCGGCGCGGCAACCAGGCGGCCCAGTCGCTTTGTGGCAGGCTGAGATAAACCTGCGCCTCGGCGTGCTGCCAGCGTTGCGGCTGCACCCGCCCCTCAATGCGCAAGGCCAGGGGCTGGCCATCCGGCAGGATGCTGCGCCCGTCCAACCGGAGCCGCACACCGTCGACGAGCAAGCCCAGATCGGTGTAGCTCAGGGTCAGCGGCGGTTCTCCGAATGGCTCCAGCGTGATCTGGCTGTTGCGCACCGCCAGCCCACGCACCCGCTGCAACGACTCGAGAATCTTCTGCGGTTCGGGCGGTTTCTGCTCGGTACGGGTCGGCAAGCCCTCCACTCGCCACTTGCCCTCGGCATCTTCAGCGACAGACAGCTGCACGCCGCTAAACTCCAGCCGGCTCAGCCGCCACTCTCGCGCCCAGAGGCTGGCCGCCAGATCTGGGACGATGGCAATACGGTCCAGGCGCATCGCGCTGTCACCCTCGCCGAGCAATACATCATGCGCCAGCAAACGGGGAGCGAAACCCTCCCAGCGGCCTTCGAGCCTGCCCAGCGCGATTGGCATGCCCAGCGCCGCCTGCGCCTTCTCCTGCACCTCGGCCCGGTACTCGGCGATTACAGGCACCAGCTGCCGCCCCAGGCTCACGTAGAGCGCGGCCAGAATCAGCCCGAACGCGATTACCCAGAACAGCTGGCGCGACAGTGTCACGAGGAAGGCGGCGAGGCGGTTCATCTGGATGCGCTCCGGTCATCCTGGCCCTTGCGGCCCGGTCTACCATTGTTCAGAGCAACACCACGTCGTACTGTTCCTGGGAGTACATGCTTTCCACCTGGAACTTGATCGAGCGACCGATAAAGGCCTCCAGGTCGGCGACATTGCCCGACTCCTCGTCGAGCAGACGATCGATCACCTTCTGATTGGCCAGCACCCGGTAGCCTTCCGCCTGGTAGGCCCGCGCCTCACGCAGGATCTCGCGGAATATCTCGTAGCAGACGGTCTCCGGCGTCTTCAGCTTGCCGCGCCCCTGACAGCACATGCAGGGTTCGCACAGCACCTGTTCGAGGCTTTCGCGGGTGCGCTTGCGGGTCATCTGCACCAGGCCGAGCTCGGTGATGCCGATGATGTTGGTCTTGGCGTGATCGCGCTCGAGCTGCTTCTCCAGCGTGCGCAGGACCTGGCGACGATGCTCCTCGTCCTCCATGTCGATGAAGTCGATGATGATGATGCCGCCCAGATTGCGCAGCCGGAGCTGGCGTGCGATGGCGGTGGCCGACTCAAGATTGGTCTTGAAAATGGTTTCTTCCAGCGTGCGATGACCGACGAATGCACCGGTGTTGACGTCGATCGTGGTCATCGCCTCGGCCGGATCGATGATCAGGTAACCGCCTGACTTGAGCATGACCTTGCGCTCCAGCGCCTTCTGGATCTCGTCCTCGACGCCATAGAGATCGAAGATCGGCCGCTCGCCCGGATAGTGTTCGAGGCGGTCGCCCAGCTCGGGCATCAGCTCGCCGACGAACTGGGTGACCTTCTGAAAATTCTCCCGCGAATCGATACGGATCTTCTCGATCCGCGGATTGACCAGATCACGCAGGGTGCGCATGGCCAGAGAGAGGTCTTCGTAGATCACCGTGGGCGCTTCGACGGTCTTGATCTGACTGGCGATCTGCTCCCACAGACGGCGCAGATAGCGGATATCCATGAGTATCTCGTCGCTGCCAGCCCCTTCAGCCGCGGTACGCAGGATGAAGCCACCGGCTTCCTGGATACCCTCTGCCTCAACGCATTCGGCAACGACCTGCTTGAGCCGCTCGCGCTCGGCTTCATCTTCGATACGCAAGGAAATGCCGACATGGCTGGTGCGCGGCATGTACACCAGGTAGCGCGATGGGATCGACAGCTGCGTGGTCAGGCGCGCGCCCTTGGTACCGATGGGGTCCTTGGTGACCTGCACCACCAGACTCTGGCCTTCGTGAACCAGGGCGTTGATCGGCTCGACCGCATTACCCTCGCGGGCGGAAATCTCGGAAGCATGGATGAACGCGGCGCGATCCAGCCCTATGTCGACGAACGCCGCCTGCATACCCGGCAGGACGCGCACCACCTTGCCCTTGTAGATGTTGCCGACGATGCCGCGGCGCTGGGTGCGCTCGACATGCACCTCCTGCAGGACACCGTTCTCCACCACCGCCACCCGCGATTCCATGGGGGTGATGTTCATCAGGATTTCTTCGCTCATTGTTGTTCTCGGCGGTGGCTTGATGTGCAGCGCTAGCTGGTGGTTGAGTCGATTCTAACCGGCCTGCGCGCCGAAGCCACAGGCTCTAGCTTGAGCCTTTGGTCCAACGTGGAAATCCGAAGGCGTCGATCAGCTGCGCCGTTTCACATAACGGCAGGCCAACCACCGCCGAATAGCTGCCGTGCAACTGGCTGACGAACACCGCGCCCCAGCCCTGGATGGCGTAACCGCCCGCCTTGTCCGCCGGCTCTCCGCTATCCCAATAGCGTTCGGCTTCGGCTTCGTCGATGGTACGGAAGGTCACCTCGCTGATGACCACACGCACCTCGCAGGCACTTCGACTGGCCAGCGCGACGGCGGTCATGACCCGGTGCGTACGCCCGGATAACGCCGCCAGCATGGCGAGCCCGTCGGCACGGTCGGCAGGCTTGCCGAGAATATGCTGATCGAGCACCACGCTGGTGTCGGCACCCAGCACGCAGCCGTCGCGATCCCCCAGACTGACGAGCCCGGCGAGCGCCTTGTCGCGCGCAACGCGCTCGACATACGCCTCGGGCGACTCGGTTGGCGAGGGCGTTTCATCGACGGACACGCTGACGAGAGAAAACGGCACGCCGATCTGCGCGAGCAATTCGCGGCGGCGGGGTGATGCCGAGGCAAGAAACAGAGCGCCCATGGCAGTTCCTCAGACGGTAAAGCGACAGCGTCGCATATCCGGGGTACGTCGAGGAAGGCGCAGAGGACCGGCGTAAGGACTACGCCGGGCATGGATCAGAACTTGAAGTTGACCACCTGATCACCCTTGAGCGACAGCGTGCGCTTCTGGGTAATCCCACCGGAGGTGACCTGAATGTCATAGACACCGCTGTCGAGCACCAGCGAAACCGGCGTGGCGCCATGCTCCTGGTCGTTGATGCGGACCCGATCGTCGTACTTGTTGCTACGCACGATCAGCGAGTGGGTCTTGCTGTCGCATTGCTCGTAGGGCACATCGAGGATCGCGCACGGCATCATCTTCTTCGCCGTGATGGTCGCCTCGACGTTCATCTGCGCGTTGACGGTGCCGTCCAGGCTCATGCTTGCCTGGGCGAAATCGGTACGTGTGCGGTAACGGTACCAGGCGGTATCCAGGTCGACATGGGCAACCTGCTCGCGGATATCCTCGGCCAGCACACGCTGGTAGTTTTCCAGCACCCATTGCGACATCTGACCATCGTTGCGGTGCTCGGCCAGGCAGGCCGCGAGGCTCTTGCTGGCGGAACAGCGGAACGAAACCGACTGCTCGAAGCGAATGGTCTTGTCCAGCTTGCGGGCAATGGCCTGAATCTTCTTGCTGTTGCGCTCGCGAACCTCGGCCGCCAGCTGGGTCTTGAGACGATCGACGTCACGCGCGGCAAGCGAGAACTTCAGGTGCTGGCTGCCGAGATCCTTCTCCAGAGCTTCGACGCGTTCGCCAATGGCTTTCTCGGCTTCGGCACTACGTTTGTGCTCGTCCAGCAGCTCATCGAGACGCTTGCGCTCGGCGCTCTGACCGAGGAAGTCGTCGACCTCCAGGCGAATCAGCTTCTTGCTGTTGGCCAGCTGCAATCGCACGGCAGCGAGCTCGCTCTTCTCGGCTCGCAGCGCATCTTCAAGCTTCTGCTTTTCAAGGAGAATGGCGTCGAGCTCTGCAATCTTGCCGGCCAGCTGCTCGGCGCGAGGCGAATCGGCAGCGGACTCAGAGGGAGCGGTAACGGTGGAGAGCGTATCTGGGGCCGACAGCTTGGCCAACTGAGGGGCCTGCGGGGCGCTATCGGCCTGAGAGTAACCAGTGCTCATGACCAGCGTCATCAGCAGCGACCCTACCGCGCCGGCAGCCAGCACCGCACGGGCGCCACGAGAGCCTTGCGGCCTGGAAAAAATCGAACTGCCAGCTTCCATACTCATCGCCCGTGCTGTTGTGCTTATCGTCTTCTGAAGCAGAAACCAGTAATGGCGGAACGCCATAGCGGCAGCATGATTTCAGAATTGCTTTGGAGCAGCAAGGCGTAAGCCGTGCCCGGCGGCACAAACCCATACAAAAGATCAGATTTTTTCAGCGCAGAGTACGACGGACGAAATCGACCGGGCGTTGGTCAATACACCGCAAATCGCTGACGCAGCCCCTGCAACGCGACATAAACCCAAGGCCAGAGCAATGCGCTGACCGGCACAGGCACGAGGAACAGCAGCGTCGGCGGCCGATTACCGGTCAGCGTGTTCAGCCAGAGCTGCACCAACTGGGCGAGGCCGAGCACAACCAGCAGCACCATGCTCTGTTGCCACAGCGGAAACATGCGCAGGCGTTGTTGCAGGCTCAGCACCAGAAAAGCGATCAGAATCAGCGGCAAGGCGCTCTGGCCGAACAGCGTGCCGGCCAGCACGTCCTGCGCGAGCCCGAAACAGAACGCGGCGCCCAGCCCACCGCGATGCGGCAGAACCAACGACCAGAAGGCGATGACCAACCCCAGCCATAGCGGCCGTGCGATCTCCGCGCTGCCGGGCATGGGCGCGACGCTGAGCAGCAGCGCGATCGTCAGGCTGAACCAGATGACCCATCCATTATTTGGCCGCCCGCTGATCATTGCGCCTCCTCCGATACCGTTGTCGACGACGAAGCGGCGGGCGCCTGCTCGGAATCGCTCGTTTCAGCCCCCGCCTCAGCAGCGGGTGCGGGCGCAGGTGCGGCTGCCTCCGCGCCTTCGGCAGCGGCTTTCTGATCGGCATCGGCCTGGGCCTCGGCAGCGTCGGCGGCCCGCTCTTCCGGCGTCCGCGAATCGCTGAAGACCAGCATCAGATAGCGGCTGCGATTGAGCATGGCGGTCGGCACCGCACGTACGATGGCGAACGGCTGGCCGGAGCCGTGCACCACCTCGGTCACCTGCGCCACCGGATAGCCGCTTGGGAATCGCTGACCGAGCCCGGAACTGACCAACAGATCTCCTGCTTTTACATCAGCCGTTTCGGCCACATGGCGCAGCTCGAGATAGTCCGGATTGCCGGTACCCACGGCGATCGCACGCAGTCCGTTGCGGTTGACCTGCACCGGAATGCTATGGGTGACATCGGTCAGCAGCAGCACGCGCGCGGCATACGGCAGCACCTCGACGACCTGCCCCATCAGGCCGCTGGCATCGAGCACCGGCTGCCCCATGAAGACGCCGTCCTTCTCGCCCTTGTCGATCAGGATGCGATGGGTGAACGGGTTCGGGTCGAGCCCGATCAGCTCGGCGACGATGACCTTGTCATCCACCAGCGCCGCCGAGTTGAGCAACTCGCGCAGGCGCACGTTCTGCTCGGTGAGCATCGCCAGCTTCTGCAGGCGCCGCTGCATCAGCAGCGCCTCGGCCTTGAGCTTCTCGTTCTCGGCCATCAGGCTGCTGCTACTGGCGATCTGCTCGGTCGCACCTCTCCAGATCCGCACCGGCATGTCGGCGACCCAGTAGAACGGCGTCAGCACCAGCCCCATCTGGCTGCGTACCGTCTTCAGCGCGTCGAAGCGTGCATCCACCACCATCAGCACGACACAAAGCACGACGAACACCAGCAGGCGCACACCGAGCAAAGGTCCCTTGGCAAATAGCGGCTTGATTGCAACTACCTCACGAGTAAAAGCTTGAGACTAAACGCGACAAGCCGAAAGCCGGTGCGACCGGATCTTTCGGCTTGTCATGAGCACAGCGGCGCAGGCTCACTCCGTGGACAGCAGGTCCATGGCGTGACGATCCATCATCTCCAGCGCGCGACCACCGCCACGGGCGACGCAGGTCAGCGGCTCCTCGGCGACGATCACCGGCAGACCGGTTTCCTGGGCGAGCAGCTTGTCTAGATCACGCAGCAGCGCGCCGCCGCCTGTCAACACCAGGCCGCGCTCGGCGATGTCGGAGGCCAGCTCCGGCGGAGATTGCTCCAGCGCGCTCTTGACCGCTTGAACGATGGTCGCCAGCGATTCCTGCAGGGCTTCGAGCACTTCGTTGGAATTCAGGGTGAAGCTGCGCGGTACGCCTTCGGCCAGGTTGCGGCCACGGACGTCCACTTCGCGGACCTCGCCGCCCGGGAAGGCGGTACCGATTTCCTGCTTGATGCGCTCGGC
>DNMQ01000059.1 GCA_003488145.1 Pseudomonas sp. | reverse complement strand
GCGAACTGCCCGGCCTTGTGCCCCGGCCAGGGACCGTCGAGCTTGATATCGACGCGCAGCACGCGGTTTTCGCGGTGATGGGTCAAGCTTTCTATGCGACCGACCACCTGATGCTTGCGCCCGATGCGGCGCAACAGCGAAATGCAGGCCGCGACGGAACCCGAAGCCATCAGCACGGCGAGGACCAGGCCCAGCGGCGAGGTCCAGTAGTCGGGCGGGGTCAGCACCACCGAGTGCGCCACCAGAGCCAGATAGACCAGCGCCAGCCAGCGGTGCGTCTTGAAGAACCAGCGGTAGGGGAAGCTTTTGACCAGCGCCAGTACGATCAGAGTCGCCGCCGCGTAGAAGGCCCATTCGCCGATCGTCTCGGCGAGGCCGCGAAAGCGCTGCAGCAGAGCAAAGATGCCCTCATGCATCTGGCCCTCACCGGCACGTCGCGCCGGCTTTTCCAGCCAGCCGAAGCCGACCAGCCATTTCGGTATCTGCCCCCAGCCCCAGTGGAAGATGGCGATCACCAGGGCGCTGATGCCCAGCCATTTATGCAGTCGATAGGTCTTGTCCAGACCGTCGAAGAAGCGTTCGAAGCGCCGCGGCCGCACCGCCAGCACCATCGCCACGCTCATCGCGACGATGCCGAGCACGCCGCTGTAGTGCACCAGTACCTTGCGCAGCGGCCAGAACTGGTAGCGAGCCATGATGAAGTCGTCCACCAGCAACCAGAGCAGCGTCAGTCCGACGAACAGCGCGACGTAGGTGAGTTTTATCTGTCTCATTTCGGGAAAGCCTCCTTGCTGGCGACCCGTGTGCCAGCGCTTCCAAGCATGTATGCAGTGCCGCGACGCCGCCATGATCACGGTCACTACGAATCGTGACTGGGAGACGGCGGGCGCCCTGCGTTACGTTTTTCTCTACAATTCCGCCCCTGATTCCTCGAAGAGACGAGCCCGTGCAACCAGTGATCGCCATCGAGCAGCTCACCAAGACCTACGCTTCCGGCCACCCGGCGCTCAAGCGCATCGACCTCGAGATCCACAAGGGCGAGATATTCGCTCTGCTCGGACCCAACGGCGCCGGCAAGACCACGCTGATCAGCATCATCTGCGGCATCGTCAACCCCGGCGGCGGCCGCGTAGTGGTCGACGGCCACGACATCGTTCAGGACTACCGCGCCGCCCGATCGAAGATCGGTCTGGTGCCGCAGGAGCTGTTCAACGAGGGCTTCGAAAGCGTCTGGGCGACGGTGCGTTTTTCGCGCGGCCTGTTTGGCAAGGCGCCGGACGATTCGTTCCTGGAGAAACTGTTGCGCGATTTGTCGCTGTGGGACAAGCGCAATGCCCGCATCCTCGAGCTTTCCGGCGGCATGAAGCGCCGCGTGATGATCGCCAAGGCGCTGTCCCACGAGCCGTCCATCCTGTTCCTCGACGAGCCNNTCGATCCTGTTCCTCGACGAGCCTACTGCCGGCGTCGACGTCGAGCTGCGTCGTGACATGTGGGAAATGGTCCGCGGCCTGCGCGAGCGTGGCGTGACCATCATCCTCACTACCCACTACATCGAAGAAGCCGAGGAAATGGCTGACCGCATCGGGGTGATCAGCCGCGGCGAGATCATTCTGGTCGAGGACAAGGACGTGCTGATGCACAAGCTTGGCAAGAAGCAGCTGACCCTCCATCTGCAGCGACCGCTGGCCGAGATTCCGGCGGAACTGGCCAGCTATCCGCTGGAGCTCACCGATGCCGGCAACCAGCTGGTGTTCACCTTCGACGCCCAGCATGAGGATACCGGCATCGCTGAGCTGCTCCGGCGCCTGGCGGCCCACGGCATCGACTTCAAGGATCTGCAGTCGAGCCAGAGCTCGCTGGAAGAAATCTTCGTCAATCTGGTTCACGGTCGCTGAGGAAAAGCCCGCATGAATTTCTACGCGATCCGCGCGATCTACCTGTTCGAACTGGCGCGCACCTGGCGCACCCTGCTGCAGAGCATCGCTACCCCGGTGATATCCACCTCGCTGTACTTCGTGGTGTTCGGCTCGGCCATCGGCGCGCGAATGGAGGCAATGCACGGCATCCCTTACGGCGCGTTCATCATCCCCGGCTTGATCATGATGGCGCTGCTCACCGAGAGCATCTCCAACGCCTCATTCGGCATCTACATGCCGCGCTATTCCGGGACCATCTACGAGGTGCTGTCGGCGCCGGTGTCCTATGTCGAGATCGTCATCGGCTATGTCGGTGCGGCGGCGACCAAGTCGCTGGTGCTTGGCGTGATCATCCTTGTCACCGCGCGGCTGTTCGTCGATTACGAAATCCAGCACCCGCTGATGATGGCACTGTTCCTGGTGCTGACGGCCGTCACCTTCTGCCTGTTCGGCTTCATCATCGGCATCTGGGCCGACGGCTGGGAGAAGCTGCAGATCGTCCCGGCGCTGATCGTCACGCCGCTGGCCTTTCTCGGCGGCAGTTTCTATTCCATCGAGATGCTGCCGCCGCTGTGGCAGAAGGTCACCCTGTTCAATCCGGTGGTGTATCTGATCAGCGGTTTCCGCTGGAGCTTCTACGGCGTCTCGGACATCAGCGTCGGTGTCAGCCTGGCGATGATTCTTGGTTTCCTCGGCGCCTGTCTGCTGACGGTGTGGTGGATATTCAAGACCGGCTATCGGTTGAAGAACTAGCCCGTAAACGAAAACGCCCGCAGATGCGGGCGTTCTTCATTCGGGGATGAGCCATTACTTGCCGAACATCTTGCCCAGACCGAGAACCGCATCCTTGGCTTGGGTGACAGCCTGGACCTTCTCATTCACTGCTCCAGCGTCGTCGCCAGCTGCGTTGGCTGCCAGGCCGTCGGCGTCCAACTGAGCGCAGCCGTCTTCGACCTGATTCAGCGCATTGCTGAGTTTTTCGTTGCCTAGCATCTGGCCGAGCAGCTTGCCGGTTTCCAGATTGCCCTGCTGGGCGGCCAGCTGCGCTTGGCATTTGGCTTGCGCGTCAGTGGTGGCGGCCTGCAGCGAGGTGCTGGCGAGGATGACGGCGGCACAGCCGAGAATGAGGGAAATACGCATGGATACGCTCCTTGTAATGCCGATCACAACAGGTGATCGATCGAGTCCGTTCGAAAAGGGCGGTGATGATAGCTGTTGGCCTGCATAACGAAAAGGCTCTGGAATGGAGGTTTCGTGATGCACTGCTGGCAGCGGATGGTGTCTGTTGCGGCTCTACCCCCTCTTGAAAGGGCTCTACCCCCCTCTTGAAAGCAAGAAGCCCCGCGCGGCTTGTGCCGGCGGGGCTTTTTGTCGGTGCGGTCGCGCTTACAACCCGGCAGCGGAGCGCAAAGCGTCGGCCTTGTCGGTCTTTTCCCAAGTGAAGGCGGTGAAGGTGTCGGCCCCCACCGTCATCTCGTAGGGGTTGCGGCCGAAGTGGCCGTAGGCCGCGGTGGCGCGGTACATCGGGTGCAGCAGGTCGAGCATGCGGGTGATCGCGTAAGGGCGCAGATCGAAATGCTCACGGACCAAAGCGATGATCTTGTCGTCGCTGAGCTTGCCGGTGCCGAAGGTGTTCAGCGAGATGGATGTCGGCTGCGCTACGCCGATGGCGTAGGACACCTG
>DNMQ01000073.1 GCA_003488145.1 Pseudomonas sp. | reverse complement strand
GTGAGCCTCAACCTCAACGGCGGCGGATTTCAACCTGTCATGCGCAGCAGCGCGATGAAGATGGACATGATGGAATCGGCACCCATCCCCGAAATCGAAGCGGGCACTCGCCAGGTCTCGATCAACGCCGACGGCGTCATCGAAGTTCAGATGCCGTGACAGAAACTGACCGTCCGGACCACTTCTAAATATTCGCTTACAAATAGCCAGCCCGCGCCATGCAAGGGCTGGCAACCGATTTGACGAGCCAGATGAGAAACCAATGCAGTAAAGTCTAAATTCTCGTTTACGAATGATTATCATGCGGGCGCCAACGAGACGGCTACAAGGAGCCCGAATGTCTATCCCCTTCGCACGTACCGCCCTATCCTGCGCCATGATCGGTTGCAGCTGGACGGCTCTCGCCCAGAACGCGCCTGTCACGCTCAACGACACGGTCGTCAGCGCCTCCGGCTTCGAACAGAAGATCACCGAAGCACCGGCCAGCATCAGCGTCATCAGCCGTGAAGACCTGCAGCAGAAGCGCTACAACAACTTGGCGCAGGCACTGGGCGACGTGGAAGGCATCGACATCGGCCAGGGCACCGGCAAGACCGGCGGGCTCAACATCAGCATTCGCGGCATGCCCAGCCAGTACACCCTGATCCTCATCGACGGCCGTCGACAGAACGCCGCAGGCAATGTCACGCCAAACGGCTTCAACGAAACCTCCACCAGCTTCATGCCGCCGCTGTCGTCCATCGAGCGCATCGAAGTGATCCGTGGCCCGATGTCGACGCTCTACGGCTCCGACGCCATGGGCGGGGTAATCAACATCATCACCCGCAAGGTCGGCAAGGAGTGGACCGGCTCGCTGACACAGGATTACACCTACCAGCAAGATCGCGACTTCGGCGACACCCGCAACACCAGTGTCTACGCCAGTGGTCCGCTGGTCGACGGCCTGCTCGGTCTGCAGGTCCGCGGCAGCCTGTTTGATCGCCAGGAGTCGGACCTTAGCTACGGCAATGGCATCGACGTCAGCAAGCGCGGCCCCTCGCCCGTCGATGGTCGCAACCAGAACATCGGCGCCCGCCTGGCTCTGACCCCGCATCAGGACCATGACTTCGCGCTGGATATCGAGCGTGGGCGACAGGCATACAACAACGACGAATGCCAGCTCGGCACCCTCGACGGCTTGAACAGGGCTTGTACCGCACCGGATACCGCAGCGAACGGCTATGACGACGAGCTTCGCTTCGAGCGCGAACAGATCGCCTTGACCCACACCGGCCGCCTCGGCTTCGGCACGCTGGATTCCAGCCTGATGCACAACACCACCGAAACCTTTGGCCGGACCATTCCCGGCGCCATCGGTGCGCCGACCGCCGTACCCGGGGCAATCGGCGGGGACGATCGCGAGCTGGAAACCACCAACCTGGTCTTCGACACCAAACTCGTTGCCCCCATCGGCGACTCACACATCGCCACCGTAGGCGGCCAATGGTGGAAGGCCGAGATGACCGATGGCATCGCCCAGACGGAGTTTGAGCAGAAGACCTGGGCACTCTTTGCCGAAGACGAATGGCGCCTGCGCGATGACCTGGCCCTGACCCTGGGCGCCCGCTATGACGACCACGAGTCCTTTGGTGGACATGTCAGCCCGCGGGCTTACCTGGTCTGGAACACCACCGATAGCTGGACGCTCAAGGGCGGCATCAGCAAGGGCTACAAAACGCCGGACCTGAACGACCTGCACGGCGGCATCAACGGCGTAACCGGCCAAGGCAAAATCATCACCATCGGCAACCCGGACCTGGACCCCGAAACCACCACCAGCACCGAGCTCGGTGCCTATTTCGACAGCCTGACCGGCTTCAGCGCCAACGCCACGCTGTTCCACAACAAGTTCAAGGACAAGATCGCCAGCGGCGACCCGATCACCGATCCACTGTGCGCAGGCAACGACAACGGCACCTGCTCGCAGCAGATCAACGTTGACGAAGCGGTGACCCGTGGCCTGGAGCTGGCTGGCAGCTGGCAGTTCGCACCAGCCTGGAAACTGAGCGCCAACTACACCTACACCGACAGCGAGCAGAAGAGTGGCGATAACCAGGGAGAGCCGCTGACCAACACGCCCGAACACCTAGCCAACGCCAAACTAGACTGGCAGACCACCGACCGCCTGAGCCTGTGGCTGAAGAGCGAGTACCGCGGTGAGCGCGCGCGCTTCACGTCCAGCTATGCCAACCTCGCGAACGCCGATGGCAGCTACTCAACCAGCCAGTCGATCTACGACACGCTGGGCAAGAACGCCAAGGCATACACACTGTTCCACCTGGGCGGGTCGTATCGGGCTACGGAGAACCTGACGCTCAACGCGACGATCTACAACCTCTTCGACAAGGACTTCGTCGACGGCAAGGCCTATACCACCTATTCATCTCCTCGCTATAACAACACAGGCGTTCTCATCACTCCCGGCGGCGCGCCTGGTGATCCCGCCTACGGCACCGACTACAGCCACTCCGGCGCCGCCACCACCGGTATCGTGGAAGAAGGCCGCCGCCTGTGGCTGTCAGCCAACCTGACCTTCTGACCTGAAGGCGACACAACAGAGCCGGGATCATCCCGGCTCTGTTGTTTCTCGCCCATACGGATCATGAAAAACGCGAATGTATGCTGTTTGTAAATCTTTAGCATCGCCGCGTCAGTCGCCATAGAATTCGCCCACCCTCCCATACGCCAAGGACCACCATGCATATCTGGCTCGGCACTCTGCGCCAATGGCACTGGATCAGCTCCGCGCTGTGCCTGGTCGGCATGCTGCTGTTTGCGGTCACCGGCATCACGCTGAACCACGCCGGGCAGATCGAGAGCAAACCGCTGGTGGAAACCCGCGAAGGGCAGCTGCCCGAGCGGCTGCTCAACAGTCTGCAGGCCGACACTCCGGAGGACGGTCTGCCAGCTGACCTGCAGCGATGGCTGGAACAGACCCTGGACGTGCAGCTGGCCGGTCGCGAAGCCGAGTGGAGCGATGGCGAACTCTACGTCGCCCTGCCCCGTCCTGGCGGCGATGCCTGGCTGAGTCTGAGCCTGGAAAGCGGCGAGCTGGAATACGAGTCGACCGATCGCGGCTGGATCGCCTACTTCAACGACCTGCACAAGGGCCGTCACAGCGGCGAAGCCTGGAGCTGGTTCATCGATCTGTTTGCCGTTGCCTGTGTGGTGTTCAGCCTCACCGGCCTGCTGCTCCTGCAAC
>DNMQ01000075.1 GCA_003488145.1 Pseudomonas sp. | reverse complement strand
CTGATGAGCTGCCGCGTGCTGGGCCGTCAGGTCGAAGCGGCAGTGCTGGAGGTGCTGGCCGATGCGGCAGCAGCTGCCGGCTGGGGCGCACTGGTCGGCGAATACCGTCCCACCGAACGCAACGGCATGGTCGCCGAGCACTATCCGCAGCTGGGCTTCGAGCAGCGCCCCGCCCCTGCCAACGCCGCTACCGATGCAAGTTTCTGGCGCTACGAGCTGGCCTCGCGCGCTCCCATCAACCATCACATCCAGGTGCAAGCATGAACGAAAAGGAAATTCTCCAGGCGCTGACCCAGGTCTTCCACGACGTGTTCGACGATGACGATATCGTCCTCACGCCCGAAACCACCGCCGACGACATCGATGGCTGGGACAGCCAGACCCATGTGTTGCTGATCGTGGCCGCCGAGCAACGCTTCGGCATCAAGTTCCGCACCGCCGAACTGGAATCGCTGAAGAACGTTGGCCACTTCGCGCAACTGATCCAGACCAAACTCGGAGGGCGTTGAGTCATGGCCAGATCCGTCGATACATGCCCGGACGGCGTTGCCGCCGGGGCCCAAGCAGACCAGCGGCGGATACGTGCCGGCTACCTGCTGGGCATGTTCGCCGGGCTGTTCGGGATGCTCGGCGGCTTTGCCGCCCTGCTCGCCTGGCTCAATCACACCGACAACCTGCCGCCACCGGCCTTCTCCAACAGCCTGTGCGTGGACGAAAAGCTGCACTTTCTGCGGCACAACCCCATCGCCGATCCGAACCTGCTGATCGTCGGCTCCTCGGTCGCCTGGCGCCATGTCGATGGTGACGTGCTGATCGAGCAGACGCCCGGCTTGCGTCCGCTCAACGGTGCGTTCTGCGGCCTGCACGCCAACCAGTCGACCTATGTCGCCAACTGGCTGCTGGATCGTGAACCGAGCGTCCGCCAGGTGGTGATGATCGTCGATCCGCTGGACTTCGCCGGCTGCTGGAAAGTGCCGGATGCGGTGTTCGACCGCGGGGATGCCGATCACTACGTTTATCAGCAGGCCTCACGCTGGGGTTACTACATGCGCTACTTCTCGCCGCGTTCGCTGTTGCGCAATGCGCAGACGGTCAAGGCGCAGCGGGCCAACGAGATCGAATGGGACCCGTTGGTGTTCACCCGCCACGGCGACGGGCCGCTGGAGCCGCAGGGTGATCGCGGCCTGTTCTACGACAAACCGGACGCGCTGGATGACAGCTGCTTTGTCGCTCTGGGCGAACTGTCGAAACGCCTGAAGAACGAGCAACGCCAGCTGCTGGTGGTTTCCACGCCCCTGCACCCGCAGTGGAAAGCCAAGGTCGATGCCGACGGCAGCTTTCTCGCCCGCTTCGACGCCAAGCTGAACGCCGCCATCGCCGGGCATGACGGGGCTCAGTATTGGAACGCCGATCGCGAATGGGTTGCTCCACCGGCTGCCTTCGTCGACGCCATTCACCTGCGCTGGTCAGCCGTGCATGACTTTTCCGCGGCACTGGCCGAGCAACTGCAGGAAGCCAGACAGGAGATGGTCAGCAAGGCGGGACTGGCCAGAAACGACGGGTACGACGCGCCCTGATCGACAAGCGAACCGCTGGAAGCGGTGATGGTCCGAGAAAGAACATACAAACAAGAACGTAAGCCAGGAGTTGAATCATGCATTCTCGTTCTTTGCCGTGCTTGTGCCTGCTCGCCGCAACCATCACCGCCCCCGCCGTCAGCCATGCGGACATCCTCGCCATCAAGGCGGAGAACGACATCATCGCCTCGGGCAGCGATGGTCACTACACCAACGGCCTGGAAGTCATCTGGGGTTTCGAACCGGACGACCAGAGCTGGACGCGGCGCTTCGCCGATCTGCTGCCCGGCTGGTCGGGAGCGGCAATCGACAACGTCGCCTATCGCTTCGGCCATCAGATCTACACGCCGGAGGAAATCGAAACTCGAGCACTGATCGAAGACGACCGCCCCTACGCCGGTCTGCTGTTCGCCGGCATGTCGATGTTTTCCGACACCCAGTACGACGGCTGGCGCGCCGCGCAAGGGCTGCACCTGGATGTCGGCATAGTTGGCCCGGCCGCGGGCGGCAAGCGTTTGCAGCGTGCCGTGCACAAGGCAACCGACAGCGACGAGCCCAACGGCTGGGATAACCAGCTGGAGAACGAACCCTTCGTCAATCTGGGCTATCAGCATCGCTGGTGGCTGCAGGAGCGCTTCGCCGGGCTGGAGCTGGAATACGGCCCGAGCGTGGGCTTCGCCCTCGGCAACCTGTACAGCTACGGCTCGGCCGGGCTGGGCCTGCGCCTGGGTCAGAACCTGCAGCGCAGTTTCAGCATCCCAGCAGTGACGCCGGCGCAAAGCGGCAGCCAGTTCTTCCGCCCCGGCGGCGACTTCGCCTGGTACGGCTTCGCCAATCTCGAAGGCCGCTACATGGCGCACAACATGCTGCTGGACGGCAACACCTTCGAGGACAGCCATTCGGTGGACCGCCGCGAGTGGGTGGGCGACGCCAAGCTCGGTGCGGCGCTGACCTGGAGCCGCTGGCAGCTGGCGTTCGCCAGCGTCTGGCGCACTCGCGAATTCCAGGGCCAGCAGGAACACGACCAGTTCGGTTCGATCACCCTCTCCACCGCGCTCTGACCCACTGACGGCGGGCATCGCGCCCGCCGGTTCAGTTACGCGAGATGCCGTGCTTGCGCAGCTTGCGATAGAGCGTATTGCGACTGATCCCCAGCTGTTCCGCCACCCGACTGACCTGCCAGTGCCGTTCGCGTAGCACCGTGAGCAGGGCCTCGCGCTCGGCCGACTGCAAGGGGTCACGAGGTGGCTCGACCTCGCCCATTTCGGCCGGCAGCACGGCAAGCACGTCGTCCAGCCCAATGCGCCCCTGCTCGCTCAGCGCGACCAACGTGCGCAGCAGATTGCGCAGCTGCCGCACGTTGCCCGGCCAGCTGTAGCGCAGCAAGGCTTGCCGCGCGGCCGGCTCGAGACAGATCGATTCGCCTTGCGCTTCTTCCGCCAGCAGATGATCGAGCAGCGCAGCCTTGTCGCTGCGCTCGCGCAACGGTGGCAAGGCAATCATCAGCCCGCCAAGGCGGTAATACAGGTCCTCACGGAACGCGCCGTTGGCAACCAGCGCGCGCAGGTCGTGATGACTGGCGCTGATCAGGCGGATATTCAGTTCGGTCGGCGCGGCAGCCCCCAGCGCGGTGACCTTGCGTTCCTCCAGCACCCGCAACAAGCGCGTCTGCAGCGCCAGCGGCATGTCACCAATCTCGTCGAGAAAGAGAATCCCGCCGTTGGCCTGCTCCAGCTTGCCGACCATGCCCTCGCGCCGCGCGCCGGTGAAACTGCCGCCGCGATAGCCGAACAGAGATCGGAAGAGCGTCGTGTAGGGAAAGAGTGTAGATCTCGGTGGTCGCCGTATCATTAAAAAAAAAAAGTAAATAGATAGCAAAACTGTGGT
>DNMQ01000115.1:13138-32848 GCA_003488145.1 Pseudomonas sp. | reverse complement strand
CTCAGCTCCTGCAACCGCCATGCCTTGAGCAAAATAGATAAGAAAACCGGCTCGCTATTAATACCGAAAAATGACAACGTTTATCTTCTAGAGGGAAAGATTGGTGGATTCGGACTGGAAACGACAGCAGCGAAACTACAGAAAATAACGATCGACAACGTTGCCGTTGAATTCCCGACTGGACTTTCTGAATACCTACAGCCAGGAATCAACGTGGCCGAGGTAGCTATTTCTACATCCCATGCCATCGTGCTCTCTCTGAATAGCGTATTCCTCGATCCACCCCAATCGAAGCATGTGGCACCCGAACTGGTAGCTGCGTTGCAAAGATTACAATTATCGAGAAGCAAAGTGTCCTGAAACGCCGCCCTCTCTCCGAGAGGCTGCGAACAGGACGCATAGGTAATGACGGCCGCACGATTCTCTTTTCTTCCGCAAGAAGCGCGAACACAAACCAGCTCAATTTTTCTAAATACCAACTTGCGTATAATTCCCGTGTGAAAAAGAGGACTATCATTGCACCAACACTAGGAGCGCCATGAATATGGATATAAGGCGTTTCGAAAAAGCTCGTATTTCATAGTCGTGCCTATCTAACGAAAGCGCTGGTTCGTTTTGCTTACACTGCTGTTCTGCCTCTCAGGCACGATTGTTATTGCGCTGACTGGAGATGTTTACGCCACAAAGGACGTTACCGTTTATAGATTCAAGGACGGCGCCCTTCTCCATCTAGTCTTTATGGCCATTCTTTGACCGCAGGCCTTTTTCTGGCAGCTAAGCGCTGGTCAATGCCCACTGTTACAACGCACGTTAATCCATGGCTTCATTAACTTGATTGGTATGTAGTGAGGTTGCGGGCTCGGCATTGCCGATATCAGCCCGTACCTCACACAACCCACCCGGCACCCTCATCACCCACTCCCTCACTGCCCGAACCGTCGGATCATCCCGACGGCTCTCCGGGTATACGAGGTGAAACGGCTTGCCCTCCATCTCCGGCCCGAACGGCTGCACCAGCCGCCCTTCCCTCAATTCATCCTCGATTAACTGCCGACTCATCAGCGCCACGCCCTGCGCGCCGATGGCGGCGGAGATTGCGTGGGTCTCGTCGGAGAAAACCAGCCCGGCGCTCACATCCAGCCCCGGCACGTTGGCGAGCTTCTGCCATGACGCCCAATGAATCGGGGCGGACAAGGCGGCTTGCGCACGGAAGTGGATCAGCGGGTGTTTGGGCAGCTCGGCAATATCCCGCAAGCCGAGGTGCGGGCTGCAGACCGGGACGAAGGTGTTATCGAACAGCTTCTCCGCCACCAGCCCGGGCCAGCGGCCGTCACCGTAACGGATGGCGATGTCCGCCGTGACGCCATCCAGCGCGACTGGCTCATGGGAGGTATGGAAGCGCAGATCGATATCCGGATGGGAATCGCGCAGCAGGCAGACCCAGGGCACCAGCCAGCGCACCGCGATGGCCGGTGTGGTGCTGAGGGTGATCGCCTGGCGGCAGGGCTTCGCGCTCAGGCGTTCGACCGCCCCGCTGATGCTGTCGAATGCGGCTTCCAGCGTCTGTTGCAGCTCGCGCCCCTGGTCGGTCAGTTCCAGCTTCCGCGGTTTGCGCAGGAACAGCGCCACGCCGAGGGATTCCTCAAGCGAACGAATCTGGTGGCTAACCGCCGTAGCGGTGACATTCAGCTCCTCGGCGGCCTGCTTGGCGCTCTCGTGGCGGGCGGCGGCTTCGAAGGCCCGCAGCGCAGAAAGCGAAGGTAACCGGCGGTGCGCCATGGCTGAGTTTCTCTCATCTGTAGTTGGAAGAAATGGTCGTTTGTCGCCAGTACAGCCTAGCCATAGGCTGGATTTACCGCGAACGACAGATGAATTCAATCACAGAGGAGAATCGCCATGACGCACCTTCTGCACCTCGATGCCAGCGCCCGCCCCGGCCTTGCCGGCAAGGACGAGCACGGTTCCCACAGCCGTAACCTCACTCACCGCTTCGTCAGCCAGTGGGCGGCCCGCCGCGCGCAGGACGGCATCGTCTATCGCGATATAGGCCAGAACCCGCCTTCGTTTATCAACCATGACTGGATTGCCTCCAGCTTCACGCCGGAAGAGCGCCGCGAGCCGTGGATGCGGGATACGCTGGCGGAGAGCGACCAGCTGGTCGATGAGCTGATCGCCGCCGATGTATTGGTCATCGGTACGCCGCTCTACAACTTCGGCATGCCCGCGGCGTTGAAAGCCTGGATCGACCAGATCGTGCGCCCAGGCCGGACGGTCGAGGTCGACGAAAGCAAACTGCCCGATCCGTACGTGCCGCTGCTGGCGGACCGGCCACGGCATGCGGTCATCCTCAGTGCCCGCGGCGGCATCGGCTTTGGCCCTGGCGGGGAAATGGCGCACATGAATCATCTTGAGCCGAACCTGGTGACGGCACTCAATTTCATCGGGATCACCCGCATCCATCAGATCGCGATTGAAGGTCAGGAAACCGGTGGCGAGGTACTGGCGGCCTCGGTGGCCGAGGCGCTGCGCCAGGTCGATGCCTTGGTCACGGAGCTGCAGTCGACACTCGATGCGCCCCTACGCCATGCGCGGGCAAGGCAGGTGGAGCTCAATCAGGTGTAAGGCGGGCAACGCGTGGAAACGGCCTCGCTTTCCACGCTACGCTCCATGGGCATGGCACCCAGTCGAAACAGCGGAGCAGGCATGGCGAGCGACAAAGATTTCGTGCTGTATGTGGCGGAGCAGATCGGCCTGGGGAGCAGGCTGACGTACAGGAAGATGTTCGGCGAGTACGCCCTTTATCTGGACGAAAAGGTCGTCGCGTTCGTCTGCGACAACAGCCTGTTCATCAAGCCTTCGGCGGCCGCCGAGACCCTCGCCCCAGACTTGCCGCAAGCGCCGCCCTACCCCGGCGCGAAGAACTATCCGGTGGCGGACGAGCTGCTAGACGATGCCGACGAACTCCGCCGCCTGGTGATCGAAACGGCTCGCCTCATGCCGGTACCAACGCCACGCAAACCGAGGAAGAGAAAGCCAGACGCAGCCGCGACGTAGAGGCAGGCACGATCTCTCGTTGCACCGATCACCATGCCGCTTACCCTCGCCTGCCGCACACCGCCCGGTACAATGCCGCCTTTTTTCCGTACCGCCCGGAGCGCCGCCATGTTCACCCTCACCCACCTCGACACCCCGCCGCCGGAATCGCTGAAAAGCCAGGTGCTGCAGATGGTGGTGGATTATCTCGGCGACATCAGCCCGGTCTCGCTGCAGCCCAGCAACCCGCTGTATCAGCTGTATCAGTACGTGGTGGGTTTCGAGGTGCATCGCTACCTGGACAGCATGGACGGCGCGCAGGCGGGCAAGCCGGAGCTGATCATGGCGTTGGATGCTGAGGACCCGGCGGTCCTGCTCGGCTTCGCGCTGTACCTGCCCTTTGTGGACGATCCCGAAGCCTGCGCGCTGGTCTATCTGGCGGTGGACGCCGGCCATCGTCGCCAGGGCATTGGCCGGGCAATGGTCGAAGCGATGGTGACGCGCTATCCCCATGCCGAGGTGGCGTGCGTTGCAGGCAAGGTGCCGTATTTCAGCGCACTGGGCTTTCAGCCGCTGGTGGCGCGCGGCCCGCAGGTGGTGATGAATACCCGTAACGGGGCTTCGAACGGTGCGGTGGCGGTGCAGGATCTGGAGCCGATCTTCCAGTCCAAGGAAGTCCGGCAGATCTACAGCTACCTGGTGCAGCAGAATGGCCGCAAGGCGATGAGCGAGGCGGAGAAACAGCGCGACCGGCTGCTCGATCAGCTGGCCCAGCAGGCACGGCATCTGGTCGAGGCAGCCTCTGCCGCCAAACGCTTGCACTAGCCGATATCAGTTCCAGAACAGGCGGGATTGGCCGCGTTCTCCCAGCACCGCACCGCCGTGCGTAGTCGTTAGCGTGATTGTCATCACTAAAACCGCTTACAACGAGCCCGTCGGAGATGTTTAGGGTTACCGGCCGCGCGATGGCAATTTAATATCGCCGCGCAATTCGCCTTAACACTCAGGAACGAGTATTCATGTTCAAGCATTTCATGATGAGCGCCGCGGCGCTGAGCTTCGCCATTCTGACCGGCTGTGCTTCGGTCCCGATGGAGTCACCCGAAAAGGACCAGGCATACAAGACGTTCCCGGCACCGCCGCAGGATCAGGCCGGGCTGTACATCTTCCGCGACTCCATGCTCGGAGCCGCCCTGAAGAAATCGGTGAAGATCGACGGTGAAGTCATTGGCGAAACCGCCGCCAACACCTATTTCTACCGCCTCGTTACGCCTGGCAAGCACACCCTGGCAACCGAGTCCGAATTCAGCGACAACCTCATCGAACTGGACGCCATCGCCGGCAAGAACCATTACGTGCGTCAGTCGATCAAGATAGGTGTGTTCGTCGGCGGTGCGAAGCTGACCGAGGTCTCGGAAAGCGAAGGCCAGAAAGCCGTAGCGAAAACCGAACTGGCCCGCTAACGCTGCAAGCAAGACCGTCCAACAGAAGCCCCGCACCTGCGGGGTTTTTTCTGTCCCCTGCCCTATCCGCGCATCCGCTCAGGCCTTCACGCAGACGAATAGCGCGTTCCCTGAAAGCTCGTCCCAGGGCACGATCTTCTCGTAGTCATGCTCGAGCACATGCACTTCGAAGTATGGCGCCAGCAGCTCGCTCAGCTCGGCAAAGCTCACCGCCACCATCCTGTGTTCGTCGTGCCAGACCTGGCTTTCATTGCTGATGGTCTTTTCGATTCGCAGCTTCAGCAACTGCTGCTCCCCTTCACCCGGGTAATGCCAACCGGAGCTGAAGGTGAACTGGCCGTCCGCATGCCTGGCCGTGTGCGAGACGAATGACGCGTTGTCGATCCGACGCTTGTCCACGGCGTTGAAGCAGAACAGCCCGCCCGGGGCCAACGCGGCATGCACGCTGACGATACAGGCTTCGAGCCTGGTCAGCGCGGCGCTGTAATGAATGGAGTAAAGAAAGCAGGTGATCAGATCGGCCGGTTGCTCGACCGCAAAGCCACACATGTCCTGCAGGGAAAATCGCGCTTCCGGACAGCGCGCGGCGGCTCTGTCCAGCATCGGCTGGTTGATGTCGAGCCCGCCGCTGGTATAGCCGGCATCGATGAAATGGCGGATGTGCGGGCCCGTGCCGCAGGCGAGGTCCAGATGCCTCGTGCCGCCGTTGCCGAACAGCTGCTGCAATCGCTGGACACAGTGGCTTTGCGCGCGGTAATCGATGTCCGCGCACATGAGGTCGTAATAACCCGACAAGTCGGTATAGAGGGCGTCGCCGGGCATGATGACCTGAAGTGCGGGGGTCGATGGGGCGCGCATATTATCCCGGTCGGCTGCGATTCGCCCGGCATTTGCGCTTGAGCCGACGCGTCCATACAGGTTGCTCAGCTTTACGGGCCAAAAGCTCACCGCCTTTTTGAGCGGGCTGGGCTCGGCCCGACCGCGCTCAGCCAGGGGCGACCGGCCCCGCGAGCCTGTCCAGGCACAGCTGTTCCATGCAGTTGGCCCAATCGATCATTCGATCCGCTTCGAGCTGCACCAGCATGGCGTAGCGGCGGCCGCCCCAGACCGAAAGATGCAGTGCTTCCAGCGTCGCAGCGGTCGGGCGTACCGGCAGATCGGTCGCCGCATCAATGACCCGATGCCAGGCGCCCAACAGATCCTCGTAGACCCGACGCTGATGCTTGGGCTCGGCCACCAGCGTTTCCAGTTCGAGCATGTCCGGGTGAAACCAGGGCAGCCGTGACTCGACCCCGGCAAGGGTGCGTACCAGTCGCCGGATGCGCTCGGGCCAGGCAACCGCAGTTGGCGCTACCGCTTGCGCGTCGATGGCCTCCAGCAGCTGCTCGACGCAATAGCGCACGTAGCCCGAGTGCAGGGCGTGCTTGTTGGGGAAGTAGTCGTACAGGGTGCCGATGGCCACGCCGGCTTCCAGGGCAACCGCGCGGGTCGTTAATCGAGCCCAGCCGTCGCGCTGCCATATCCGAACATAGGTGTCGAAAATCGCCTGAACGGTGGCCTTGGCGCGCTGCTGAGTCGGCCGTTTGAGCGGCTTGGCGCTCGGCAATCGTGTGCTCATGAAATCCGAACCCGGCGGTGAAACGAAAGGGATAGAGTCGAAGCCGTCCATTTACGAACCCAAGGTGCCATCGATGAGCGTCATCCGCCAGTTGCAGAACAACAAGAAAGACATGCAGCAGACCCGCATTCAGACCCGACCGATGCCGGAGCTGAAAGCCGGCGAAGCCCTGCTGCGTATCAGCCGGCTGGCACTGACCACGAACAATGTCACCTACGCCGCGTTCGGCGAGACACCTCACCTGCGCTATTGGGACTTCTACCCCACCGGCGATAGCGAATGGTTCCACATGCCGGCGTGGGGCTTCGCCGAAGTCGTGGACAGCACCGTCGATGACCTGGCGAAGGGCGAACGCTTCTATGGCTTCTGGCCGATCGCCAGCCATGTCGTGATGCAGCCGGTACGGGTTTCCGAGCGCGGCTTCTACGACGGCGCCGAACACCGACTCGAACTCACATCGGCCTACAACCAGTACCAGCGCATCAGCAGCGACGCCGCCTATCGCGCAGAGAGCGAAAACTACCAGATGCTGTTGCGCCCGCTGTTCATCACCTCGTTCATGCTGGCCGATTTCCTCGACGACAACGCATTCTTCGGAGCGCGCCAGATCCTGATGTCGAGCGCCTCGAGCAAGACCGCGTACGGTACGGCGTTCTGCCTGCAGGACAACCCGGCCGTGCAGCTGATCGGGCTTACTTCCGCGGGCAACACGGACTTCGTAAAAGGGCTGGGTTGCTACCGACAGGCCTTGGACTACAACCAGCTGGCTTCGCTGGACCCGAGCGTGCCCACGCTCTACGTCGACTTCTCCGGTAGCGCTGATCTACGCCGGCAGATCCACAGCCATTTCAAGGATGCGCTGGTGTACGACTGCTTCGCCGGGTCAGCCCAGAACCACGAATACAGAAAGACCGACGCAACGCTGGCCGGTCCGCAGCCACAGCCCTACTTCGCGCCCTATCAGATCAAGAAACGCAACGCCGACTGGGGCCCTGCCGAGGTCACCCGCCGCTTCAACGAGGCGCAGCTGGCCTTTATCGCTCAGGTTAGCGATGCGCAGCAGCCCTGGATGCAGGTGAACGAGCACGCCGGCCTCGAAGCGGCACAGGCGCTGGCCGAATCCCTGATCAAAGGCGACATCAATCCGCTGGAGGGCCACGCCGTGGTGCTCGACTGACCAGGTAATCGGATAACCACAGCGAGCGCGACCGGTAGAAGCGACTGGCGTATATCGAGGCAGTCGCTAGCCTGACTATCGGGCTTTCTTTGCGGGGAACGATCATGACTGGCGACGAGATCGCTGATTGCTACCGGGGCTACATCGCCAGTTTGAACGGCAGGCGCTGGGCGGAGCTGGAGCGCTTCGTCGATGACGAGGTGCACTACAACGGCCAGTTCGTCGGGCTGGACGGCTATCGCCAGATGCTCGACGGCGACGTTCGGGCGATCCCCGATCTGCAGTTCAATATCGGGCTGCTCATCGTCGAGCCGCCCCATGTGGCGGCACAGCTGCGGTTCGATTGCACGCCCACAGGCGAACTGTTTGGCTTTGCTGTGAATGGCAAGAGAGTGGTCTTTACCGAAAACGTCTTCTACGAGTTCCTCGAGGGAAAGATCCGCAACGTGTGGTCGGTGATCGACAAGAAGGTAGTTGCCGATCAGCTCTGAGGGCGATGGCGGCTCACATCACATGTGGGGCGAAGACAAACGCGTGGTAATCGCACCCTTTCATGTTCTCGCTTCGGCACGCACCGCGTCGGCTCAACGGCTTTCGCTGGCGCGACACGGAAGTCGCTCAAGCGCCCGCACTCTTCGCCGATATCGGAAGCACAACTAGATCGATTGGATGCCCTGCATGTTTAACAACCGCTTGAAAAAGGATTTGGAAGCCAAGGATGCCGAGCTGGCAATCCTGCGCCAGCTCATGGGCAAGATGAACGGTGACATGCTGTCGGTCACGCTGGATACCGACTTCAAGATCTGCGCGTTCAATGATCGATTCGCCCGTACCTTGGGTTACTCGCACGGGCATCTCCAGGGCCGGCCCCTGGCCGAGATCGTTCCGCCCTACGTGAAGAACCTGCCCTGCTTTCACAACTTTCGCGCCGCGGTGGCCAAGCTCGAGCCGGTCAGCGACGACTATCGCTACCTGCGCGCCGACGGCAGCCTCGCCTGGTTGAAGATCCATTGGTATCCGATCGCAACGGCCGACGGGAAGCTTTCGCATATTCAGGGCTTCGGCAGCGACATCAGCGAGGCCGTATACCGGGCGAAGGAGAACGAGGCATTCATCAGCGCCCTGCTGCGCTCGACCGCGGTGATCCAGTTCAACCTGGACGGAACGGTGGTCACGGCCAATGAGCAGTTTCTCCAGACCATGGGCTATCCGCTCGCGGAGCTCAAAGGCAAACATCACAGTCTGTTCTGCGCGCCGGAAGATGCCGCTTCGGCGGATTACAAGGCGTTCTGGCAGAAACTGAACCGCGGCGAGTACGTCGCCGATCGCTTCAAGCGTGTCGACCGCCATGGCCGCGAGGTTTGGCTGGAAGCGACCTACAACCCGGTGCACGACACCGAAGGCAACCTCTACAAGGTGGTCAAGTTCGCCAACGTGGTGACCGATCAGGTCATGCGTGAGGCAGAAGTGCGACAAGCCGCGGGCGTCGCCTACGACATCTCGCTGCAGACCGACGTCAGTGCCGAGCGCGGCGCCAGTGTGGTGAAGGACACCCTGGTGACGATGCAGAAGATCACCGACCAGGTGCAGTCCGCCACCGATGGCATCGAGGCGCTCGGCAAGCAGTCGCTGCTGATCAGCTCCATCGTCCAGACCATTGGCGGCATCGCCGCACAGACCAACCTGCTGGCGCTGAACGCGGCCATCGAGGCGGCCAGGGCTGGCGACCAGGGTCGCGGCTTCGCGGTGGTTGCCGACGAGGTCCGGCAACTGGCCGCGCGCACGAGCACCGCTACCGACGAGATCGTCAATGTGGTGCAACAGAACCAGGCGCTGGCCGACGAGGCCGTGCGCAACATGTTCGCCAGCCGCGAACAGGCGGTGCAGGGCCTGGGGCTGGCCAACCAGGCCGGTGCGGTGATCGTCGAGATTCAGGACGCCGCCAAGCAGGTGGTCAGCGCGGTCGAACGGTTCGCCAAGGAACTCTGACGACCTAACGACAAAGCACGCCCCTGCCCCTGGAGCTGTTACGGCTGTTCTACGTGCGCGGCAAAGCCGACCTGTCCTGGCGCTACGTCGGCTTTGAGCGTGAGCGCCGGTATGTCGTAGTCGCCGCCGTTCTGTTTGCGATAGGCGATAGGTTTTGTGCACCAGAGGTCGTCCAGGCGCTCACCCAGCTCGTTGCGAAGCGTGTCGAATCGGGCCGGGTCGATACGGCTGGTGCGGTGCACCACAAACGGTGGCAGCACATCGAAGCCTGGGTAATGCAGGATCCCGTGATGAATAGGGAACAGCAGGTCTTCGATGGGCCCGTTGATCCCCCGCGGGCTGTAGTGTGAATCCCAGCCGCCGGTAGTCACGATCAGCATGGCCCGTTTGCCCGCCATCGAACCCTCGCCGTAGCGGTCGCCCCAACGCGCATCCGAGTGCTCACCGACGCCATAAGCGAAACCGTAGGCATATACCCGGTCGACCCAGCCCTTGAGGATCGCCGGCATCGAGAACCACCAGAGCGGGAATTGCAGGATCAGCGCATCTGCCCAGCGCAGCTTGTCCTGCTCGGTCGCGATGTCAGGACTCTGCCGACCACTGGCGAACGCGCGCCGGGAATCCTCGGAAGCATCGAAACGCGCTTCGGGATCGCGATCCAGGCTGTCGCTGGAATTGATCGCGGCTTTCCAGCCCACGGCATACAGGTCGGAAACCTGAACGCTGTGTCCGGCCGCCTGCAGGCGCTGGACGGCGAAGTTCTTCAATGCGCCATTCAGCGAGCGCGGTTCGGGATGGGCATAAACAAGCAGAACATTCATGGGAAACCTCCATAACGGGACGGATGCAGAATGTGGCTTGCCCAGGTATGTTTGAAATGAATAAGCTGTATTCTAGGTATTGCCATGAATAATCTCAGACGCCTCGACCTGAATCTGCTGGTGACCCTGGACGTGTTGCTGGCCGAGCACAATGTCACCCGCGCCGCAGAGCGCCTGAATTTTTCCCAACCCTCGGTGAGCGTGCACCTGGCCAAGCTGCGGGACATTTTCGACGACCCTCTGCTGATACCTAGGCCACGAGGCATGCGCCCGACTGCACGCGCAGAAGAACTGCGCGAGCCCTTGCGCCTGGCACTGGAAGCGCTGGAGCAAGCCGTCGCGCCAGCCAGCCCGTTCGACCCTGGCGCCGCGCAGAACGTCTGGCGCATCGCAGCCAGCGACTATGGCGAGTCGGCCATTGTGCTGCCGGCTCTGGCAGGGCTACGTTCCGCCGCACCGGGCACACGCATCGCCGTGGTAGAGATGCAGCCTTCGCGCATCGCCCGCCAGGCAGAACAGGGTGATATCGACCTCGCCTTGCACACCGTCGACGGTTCGCCATCCAACCTGCGCCGCCGTGTTCTGTTCACCGAGCGCTACGTGCTGGCCGGCCGTGCCGGGCATCCCCGCCTGCGGCGACGGCCGACGCTAGAGCAGTTCTGCGCGCTGGATCAGGTGATCGTCTCGCCGGATGGCGGCGGCTTTCACGGTGCCACCGACGATGCCCTGGCCACGCATGGCCTGCAACGGCGCGTGGTGCTGTCGGTGCCGCATTTCCTGTTCCTGCGCTCGGTGCTGGAAAGCACCGACCTGGTGGCGATGCTGCCCGAACGGCTGGTTCAGGGTGTTGCACTGCAGGTCGTCGAAGCGCCGCTGGAGATTCCAGGCTACGAAATGGCCATGCTCTGGCACGAACGCGCCCATCGCGACCCGGCCCATCAATGGCTGCGCGAGCAGATCGTCAACGCGATCTAGCCCCGCCTGCGCGATGTGCTTCTGGGCTGCAGCTGATCCAGCGCGCCGGAGTTCTGCCTTGCCCAGTCGTAGATCAGTTCGATGGGTTCAACCATCAACTGGCCCAGCGGCGAAAGCGCATAGCTCACCTCTGGCGGCACCGAATCGAGCGTGTGGCGCTCGATCAGGCCGCTTTGCTCCAGTTCACGAAGCGTCTGGATTAGCATTTTCTTCGAGATGCCGGGCAGGCTGCGATGCAACGCGCCGCTGCGTGCGGTGCCATCGTGCCGGGCATGCAGCGTGTGCAGAATCATGCTGGTCCACTTGGTGGCGAAGAGTTCGAGCACGCGTCTCGGCGCGCAGTCTTCACGCCATTGTTCTTCGTCTGAGCCCGGTTGCATGGGGGATGGTCACCATTTGGTGCCGACTTGGATCGGCATTTTCGAGTGGGTAAGGTGCAGGCCTGTTTTGCTTTGTGGGGGTCTGGACATGACAAATCAAGCACTGGTGGTCGGCGCGAGCGGCATTGTCGGCAGCGCGCTGTCGCGCCTGCTGGCCGATGAAGGCTGGAACGTCGCCGGGTTGGCTCGTCGACCGAATACCGAGACGGGCGTCACGCCGATCAGCGCCGACCGCGTGGACCCCAAGGCGCTCGCCGCGGCGCTGGCCGGCGTTTCGCCCACTCACGTCTTCCTCACCACCTGGGCGCGCCAGGCCAGCGAGGCGGAGAATATCCGCGTCAATGCGCAGATGGTACGCAACCTGCTCGAAGCCGTCCGGCCGGCTGGTACGCTGCGCCATGTCGCCCTGGTCACCGGCCTCAAGCACTACCTCGGCCCGTTCGAAGCCTACGGCAAGGGTGCGCTGCCGCAGACGCCGTTCCGCGAGGAACAGGGGCGGCTGGATATCGAGAACTTCTATTACGCCCAGGAAGATGAGGTGTTCGCCGCGGCGGAGCGCGATGGCTTCAGCTGGAGCGTGCATCGCCCGCACACCATCACCGGCGTCGCGGTCGGCAACGCCATGAACATGGCCACCACGCTGGCCGTGTACGCCTCCATCTGCCGCCATACGGGGCGGCCTTTCCGCTTTCCGGGCTCGGACGTGCAGTGGCACAGCCTGACCGACATGACCGACGCCGCTCAGCTCGCCCGGCACCTGCGCTGGGCCGCCAGCACGCGGGCAGCCGCCAACCAGGCCTTCAATGTCGTCAATGGCGATGTGTTCCGCTGGAAATGGATGTGGTCGCGCATTGCCGAGTGGTTCGGCATCGACGCTGCGCCGTTCGATGGCCCGGCCCCGCTGGAGCAGCAGATGGCGGGCGACGCGGACATCTGGAACGACATGACCAAGCAGTTCGGTCTCGCCGAGGCGGACATCGGCAAGCTCGTCTCGCCGTGGCACACCGATGCCGATCTCGGCCGCCCGATCGAGGTGGTGACGGACATGTCGAAGAGTCGCAAGCTCGGCTTTCTGGATTACCAGGCCAGCGACGAGGCGTTCTTCGAGGTGTTCGCCAGGCTGCGGGCGAGCAAGCTGATTCCCTGAGCAGGCCATCCGAGCCGTCATCGGACTGGACACTCCCGTATACTTGCGCGTTTTCCGCGCGAGTCCCCTTCCGTGAGCAACAAACGCTATGCCTGCATCGGCCTGAGCAACCCGAAATCGCCTTCCAACGTGGGGGCGATCATGCGTGCCGCAGGCTGCTATGGCGCCGCTTCGGTGTTCTACACCGGCACCCGCTACGACCGCGCCAAGGACTTCGTCACCGACACCAAGAAGGTCCACCAGGACATTCCGCTGATCAACATCGACGACCTGCGCAAGATTCTCCCGCTCGGCTGCGTGCCGGTTGCGGTGGAGCTGGTCGAAGGCGCCCGCTCGCTCCCCGAGTACACGCACCCGGACCGCGCGCTGTACATCTTCGGTGCCGAGGACGGCTCGCTGAGCAAGGAAATCCGCGACTGGTGCGAGGACGTGGTGTACATCCCCACCAAAGGCTGCATGAACCTCGCGGCGACGGTGAACGTGGTGCTCTACGACCGCCTGGCCAAGGGCAACAACACCCGCTCAGGGCCGCAGTTCTGATCGAACGATGGATGCGCTACACCCCGCACGTGGACAACGCTTCGCTTGTTCGCTGAAGATGGCGGCGATCGACTCCAAGCGTCGCCGGCCACGTTCGAGTCCGGCGACTTCCGCATCCTCGACTTCAAGAGCACAGCATGAAAGCACTTCCGATTCTGGGCGCTGCCCTCGCACTCTTGGTCCCCTCGGCCTATGCCGAGGAACTGCAGGTCACCCTCGACGGCCTGCAACACGACAAGGGCCAGGTGGCCGTAGCGGTATATTCCAGCGCGAAAACCTTCCGCAAGGACGACCAGGCATTCGCCGCGCAGAAGACCAAGGCCGAGCAGGGAGCGGTGACCCTGGTGTTCAAGGACGTGCCGCCCGGACGCTACGCGGTGCTGGCCTACCATGACGAGAACGACAACGGCGAGATGGATCGCCGCTTCGGCATGATCCCAACGGAAGGCTATGGGCTGTCGAACAATCCCAAGGTGATGGGCCCGCCGTCCTTCGAGGACAGCGCATTCGAGGTGCCCGCCGGCGAACCGACCCGGGTCACGCTGGAGATGCGTTACTAACGAAACAACCCGGGAAACCGCGTGGAAAAGGCTTCGCCGTTTTCCACCCTAGCGACGCCGCATCCATGTCCGCGGCTGAACTCAGCGGCAGTTGCCGGCACAGCCCCCGCGGGCACATGCCGGCGCTTCCAGATTCTTCAATACGCGGCTGTTGACCACCCCGGCAGCCGTCATCAGTTTGGTCACCGGCGCGTCGTCCGGAATGTTCGAATCTTCGGCCAGCGCGCCGGCTGCGCGCAGTTCGCCCCAGGTTTTCGGCCGTAGCGCCATGGCATGGCGAACTTCATAAACCTGACCATTGGCTTCGCAGCGGTAGTCGTAGGTTGGCATGGTATTCCTCTCGTGATGATTCGGTGCCGGCAGCCCGCGCGGACAGCCGCGGGCTGTCTGCTGCACACGGGGCGTTATTGTAAGAGTACTGTGCTTTTGCAGCGTCGTGAGCGGCTACGGAAACCGCCGGCACGTCCTGGCTATGCCGATTTCATCATCACCAGCGCGAAACCCACCACGATGCCAGCCAGGGCAATCAGCCAGCCGATGCGATGGGCGCGGTTCTTCTGGGCTTGGCGGACGGGGTCTACGGGCTTTTTCTTTCTCACGATTCACCTGGCTCTGGAAAACACGCTGCTGCCGCTTGGCGCTCACGCCTCTCGGCGCAGCGCGCCTTTTTAGGCCGGGCGGGTCGAATTGTCCAGTGGATGAACATTCACGCGAGGTCACGCCTGGCCGGCGTCTAGCCGAGCGGGCTCTGATCAGCTTCCGGTTGGTCGTTCGAATCGGTGCCTGAATCGTTTTCGCCCGAGTCCGGCACATCGCCGTACTCGTCATAATCCCGCGGGGTCAGGCCATCCTTGAGTGGGTCGTCTGGATCGATCATGGCAGCTGTCCTCTGGCAACAATGAGCTTTGACATTGCCTTGGAACCCGAGGGCAGACCGTGCGTTTCGTCAGCGCCGTACATCTCGATGTGCGGTCCGTGCGCACCGAGTCGCGCAACACCGCGGACCTACGGCCGACGCACTCCCGTCAGGGTTTCGATGATGCGGCACTCGCGGACCGACGATTCGCTGCAGCCCGCCAGGCGCTGCAGCTCCGCTTCGAGCCGCTGAAGATCGGCGATGCGCTGGCGCACTTCGACCAGATGCGTCTGCACCAGGCGATCGACATCGGTGCAGGCATGCTCGGGCTGGTCGGCCAGCTCGACCATGGTGCGGATCTCGTCGAGGGAAAACCCCAGCTCCCGCCCACGCTTGATGAAACGCAGCCGCGCGGCGTCCTGCTCGCTGAAAGTGCGATAGCCGGATTCGGTGCGCGACGGTGCCGCCAGCAGCCCGATGCGCTCGTAATAGCGGATGGTCTCCACGTTCACTGCCGTGGCCTTGCTGAGTTTGCCGATGGTGAGTGGCATCGCTTGACCCTGTAGTGGCTACAGGGTTTAGCGTAGCGCCATCGACAACGGGAGGCGATGTCATGGCGGGAAATTGTTGCAGCGGCGGCTGCGCCACCACGGCAGCACGCGGACGCTATCGGCGCATTCTCTGGATTGCGCTGCTAATCAACCTGGCGATGTTCGGTGTCGAGATCGGCGCAGGCGTGCGCTCGGGGTCGGTATCGCTGCTGGCCGACTCGCTGGATTTCTTCGGCGATGCGGCCAACTACGGCGTCAGCCTGTTCGTGCTGGGCCTGGGCGTGGTGATGCGGGCGCGGGCGTCGCTGGCCAAGGCGCTGACGATGGGCCTGTTCGGCGTGTTCATCCTGGTGGTGGCGATTGGCAATTTCGTCGATGGCAGCGTGCCGCATGCCTCGACCATGGGCGTCGTCGGCGTGATCGCGCTGCTGGCCAATATCGCGGTGGCCGCCATGCTCTACGCCTACCGCGAAGGCGACAGCAACATGCGCAGCGTGTGGCTATGCAGCCGCAACGATGCGCTGGGCAATCTTGCCGTCATGCTGGCAGCGCTCGGCGTATTCGGCACAGGTGCCGGCTGGCCCGACCTGATCGTGGCGACGATCATGGCATTGCTCTCGATCAGCGCGGCGGTGCAGATCACCCGCCATGCTCTGGAAGAGTTGCGATCCGAACGGATGGCGGTCAGCGATGTGGAGCGACGCGCGTGATCCCGCGGGGCACGCGCGGCTACGCCTCGCCACGAGGGCGAGCGCGCTCGGCAAGAAACGCCACTGGTGCCGTGCCATCGGCATTCAACTGGTAGATCTCACGCGGCCTGCCCTGCTCGTCGAGCAGCAGCAGGCCGATACCCGAGCCGTTCCATAGCCGTTCACCGGCGTTACTGCGGTCAGGCACGCGCGGTACGACTTCCAGCCGGCGGCGCTTGGTCAGCCAGTTCAGTGGCGACCAGGGCGCGTAGAGCCAGCGGTTGAGGCGATCGAACCAGTCCAGCAGGCGCCGCGGAAACTCGTTCTTCACGCCGCTGCTGGTGATCTGCCATAGCTGGGGCGCCGTATCGCGACCGCGAATGTGCACTTCGTAGACGAAGGAGTAATGCACGTCGCCGGACAGCACCACATAGTTTCCCGGCGTTCGCGTGTGGCGGAAGATGTTCATCATCACGTGGGCGGCGCCGCGATGGGCCATCCAGTTCTCCGCATCGACCAGCAACGGCTGGCCGGCCCAGCTGAACACGCGCTGTACCGCCTCGATCAGCTTGACGCCGAACATCGGTGCTGGCGAGACGATCATTACCGATGGTTTGTCGAGAATGTTCTGCTGGAATTCGCTCAGCGCCTCCCAGTCCATCAGGCCGGACGGTCGACTGAGGTTGCGCTCGCTGCGCCAGCGCCGGGTGCGTGTGTCCAGCACCACCAGCGGCGGATCGGTGGGCAACTCGTAGCCCCAGCCGTCGAGCCTGAACAGCGTATCGATCAGCTGATCCTGCGCCGCGCAATCCAGCCAGCCATCGCTCGCCGTCGCCAGCAGCTCACGCACCGGCAGCAGCAACTCGGCGAACCGCGTCGGATCGTTGCCCCAGGCCTGACACAGCAGATAGGCGAGCAGCGCGTTGCCAATGATGCGCCGCGACAGCGGATGGCCGTAGGCAGTCTCTTCCCAGCGCGCGGAGAGATTCCAGTCGTCGGTGATGTCGTGATCATCGAAGATCATCAGCGACGGCATATGAGCCAGGGCGCGGGCCACCTTCGGCAGTCCCGCGATAAAACCTTGCAGGCAGGCCTCTTCACTCCGGTAACGCTCGCCCTCGGCTGGCTCCAGCGCGGGCATCTGCGGGGCGATCAGCGACCAGGGCGTCGGCGACCAGACGAGCAGGTACATCGCCATGACCTCGCCCAGGCTGATCAGATGGTTCTGCCCGTTGGCGGTGGTGAACACCGGCTTTTCCACGCCACCGAAGAAGCGCTCGCGCAACGCCTCGTTGGACTTGAATGCGGGCAACAGCTGCTCGCGACGGTAATAGCTGGCCGGATGGGTCATCAGCTCATCGCTATTGTTCACCACCGCGCCTTCGAGCTGTTCGCCATAAAGCCCCAGCCGGCGCACCAATGCGTGGATCGCCACCAGCATCGGCCCCGCGACATCGTCGGCATAGACCTGGTCGCCCGTCATCAACAGCACGGCCGGGCGCTCGGCCGGACTGTCCAGCGCGTCACTCAGCAGTTCGTCGACACACAGCAGACCATCTGTCGCGGCGTGGTGCGGCTTGCGGCAGGAACCATGCAGCACGCGATCGAGCCGCGACTTGATGACGAAGCTCGGCCGCGTCGCGCCGTCGTAGAGCAGATGCGGCGCCCAGCCGGCGATGCCCTGCTCCCCTGCACCATCGTGGATGCGCAGGTCGTATTCGATCAGGCAATCGGTTGGCAGCGGTGCGTCCGGCACGAACTCGATTAGATGCAATACCGCGTGCTTGCCGATCGGCAGGCGCTGGCAGCTCAGCTCATCGGGCGACACAGATTTTTGCAGTCCGCCTGCCGGGCTTTCGAGAATCAGCGACAGCTCGAGCGGCCGTGAGCCGACCAGCCAGAACGTCATAAGGCCAGGCTCGAGACGCCGCAATAGCGGGCCCGCCAGCACGGCGGGCAGATGCTCGGGGGTGGGGATAGCGGTCAAGGGCAACCCTGCTGATGGGAACAGGTTCGTCTGACAGCGCGCTCGGCCGGATCGCTCAACAATCGAGCCGAAAGCGGCTTGGCGGTGGTCGCTGAACGACTGCTCAAGGCGCACCGAACATCGCCGTCCAGTAGATGGCCGCGTCGCTCTGCGGATCGACCGCGTAGGCCGCGCCAAGCTCGCTGAACTGCGGATTCATCAGATTGGCGCAATGCCCGGGGCTGGCCAGCCAGCCGTCCAGCACCTTGCGGGCAGTAGGCAGCGCCGCAGCAATGTTTTCGCCAACCTGCCTGCCGGTGTAACCGGCCAGCTCGGCGCGGTCGCCGGGGGTGCGGCCGTCTTCGCTCAGATGGCTGAAGAAGTTGCCGTTGGCCATGGCCCGGCTGTGGGCTTCGGCGGTGCTGCCCAGCGTCTCGTTCCAGCTGAGCGGCCCGGCCGCAGCGAAGTCCTGCTTGCCGCAACGGCGGGCGGTGGCACGGGCGGCGTTGATCTGCTCCAGCAGCTTCTGCCCTTCGGCCTGCCAGTCACCCAACCGACCATCGAGCAACGGCCGCGCCACCACGATGCGCCAGTCGCGGTCGTTGCGGCTCACACCGATATCGGCGAACTGCGGGTCGAGGATCACCCGACAGAAGCTCTCGCGCAGCGCCTGCATCGCGGCCTGGGCATCCCGCGGGCCGGACAGGGTGATCGCCTGCACGGTCACCATCGGATAGCCCGCGCGGGACAGTGCCTGCTGCAGGTCGCCTGCGCCATCGACCGGCAAATTCAGGCGCGAGTCGGCGGTGAGTGGCGGCAGCTCTTCGCTCGCCTTGTCGCCGCAGCGCTGCACTTCACCACGGTAGGCATTGATCGCCTCGACCAGGCGGGCCTCCTCGGCCACAGCAGCGCCAGCAACGCACAAGGTTGCGATCAGCAGGACGGATGACAGAACACGCATGACAGTTCTCCAGCAAAATCCCTGACGGAACGAGGCGCACCCGGCGCAGAAATGAAGCGCCATGGTGCGCGACGCTGCCACGCTTGTCATCTCCGCGCAGGCACAAGGCCACTGGCTGTGCGCATTGCGCCGGCTTGGCTATGATCGAAAGCCATGAATAGCCTGCCGCCGCTTCGCCCCTCCTGCCCGCCCGGCACCTGCACCTGCCGGCGTGACGAGCTGCTGGAAACAGCCGGCGCCGACGTGCGCATTCTCATGCTGACCCGTCACGAAGAACGCCGCCTGCTCGAACGTCTGGAAAACGTGCAGAGCCTGGACGATCTCAAGCGCGTGCAGCAACGCATGCTCGACCAGCTCGGCATCCGCATGACCGTCGCCCCCGGCCACAACGAGGTGCGCAGCATGCGCGGCATCGCCATCGAGTTCGCCGAGCAGCCCGGTCTCTGCCGCAAGACCCGCCCCGCCATCGCCGCCGCCGTACGCCGCGGGCTGGAGAAACAGCCGGAAATCGCCTGGCGCCTGCTCGATGCGCACGATCTGCTGGGTGGGCTTTGACAGCATCGCCACGCCGCCAGCCTGACTCGATGGGCGATCGTGCCAGGCACCGGTGTAGCAACGCCTACCAAACGCTCGAGTGACCTTGAGTAGCAGCGGGCCGTTTGTCCCCGCACACCACGGTTGGCCCGGCGGCCAGTCCCAAACCGGCCGCAAGCCATTACAATGCGCGCCTTTCGATTCAAATCCGGTCCGCGCCATGTCCCTGCCCAAGCACCATCTCGAACTGCTCGCCCCCGCCCGGGATGCCAGCATTGCCCGTGAAGCCATCCTGCATGGCGCCGATGCGGTGTATATCGGCGGCCCGAGCTTCGGTGCGCGGCACAACGCCGAGAACAGCGTGGCGGACATTGCCGAGCTGGTGAAATTCGCCCACCTGTTTCATGCGCGGGTGTTCGTCACCATCAACACCATCCTGCACGACGACGA
>DNMQ01000115.1:0-13072 GCA_003488145.1 Pseudomonas sp. | reverse complement strand
TGATCGTGCAGGACATGGGCATCATGGAGCTGGATATTCCGCCCATCGAGATTCATGCCAGCACCCAGACCGACATCCGCACGCTGGAACGGGCCAAGTTCCTCGACAAGGCCGACTTCTCGCAGCTGGTTCTCGCCCGCGAGCTGAACCTGCAGGAAATCCGCGCGATTTACGATGAAGTGGATTCGACCCTGGAGTTCTTCATCCACGGCGCGCTGTGCGTGGCGTTTTCCGGGCAGTGCAACATCAGCCACGCGCAGACCGGGCGCAGCGCCAACCGCGGCGACTGCTCGCAGGCCTGCCGCCTGCCCTACACGCTGAAGGACGATCAGGGCCGCGTGGTGGCCTTCGACAAGCACCTGCTGTCGATGAAGGACAACAACCAGAGCGCCAACCTGAGCGCGCTGGTGGATGCCGGCGTGCGTTCGTTCAAGATCGAGGGGCGCTACAAGGATGTGAGCTATGTGAAGAACATCACCGCTTACTACCGTCAGCGCCTGGACGGCATCCTCGCCGAACGCCCTGACCTGGCCCGCGCCTCCAGCGGCCGCACCGATCACTTCTTCGTGCCGGACCCGGACAAGACCTTCCACCGCGGCAGCACCGACTACTTCGTCACCGAGCGCAAGATCGACATCGGCGCCTTCGATTCGCCGACCTTCACCGGCCTCGCCGTCGGCGAAGTACTCAAGGTCGGCAAGCATGATCTGACCGTGCAGACCCGCGAGCCGCTGTCCAACGGTGACGGCCTCAACGTGCTGATCAAGCGCGAGGTGGTGGGTTTCCGCGCCAGCGTGGTCGAGCCGCTGAAGCAGTTCGAGGAAGATGGTCAGTCGCGCTACGAGTACCGCGTCGAACCCAACGAAATGCCCGCCGCGATGCGCCAGGTGCGCCCGAACCATCCACTCAATCGCAACCTGGACCACAACTGGCAGAACGCGCTGCTCAAGACCTCCGCCGAACGCCGCATCGGCGTACGTTGGCTGGCAAAATTGCGCGCCGATGAGCTGGAGCTGCACGTCACCAGCGAGGAAGGCGCCTATGCTACGGCCACCCTGCCCGGCCCCTTCGGCGAAGCTAAAAAGCCCGAGCAGGTGCCCGGCCAGATCGCCGATCTGCTGAGCCAGCTGGGCACCACCATCTACCACGCCGAAGAAGTCGAAGTGTATGCACCGCAGGCCTTCTTCATCCCCAACTCGCAACTCAAGGCGCTGCGCCGCGAAGCCATCGAGGCGCTGGGCGAAGCGCGCGAAGCCATCCGTCCGCGCGGCGGGCGCAAGCCGGTCAGCGTGCCGCCGCCGGTCTACCCGGAGTCGCACCTGTCGTTCCTCGCCAACGTCTACAACGAGAAGGCCCGCGCCTTCTATCACCGCTACGGTGTGCAGCTGATCGACGCGGCCTACGAGGCCCACGAGGAAACCGGCGAGGTGCCGGTGATGATCACCAAGCACTGCCTGCGCTTCTCCTTCAACCTCTGCCCGAAGCAGGCCAAGGGCGTCACCGGCGTGCGCACCAAGGTCGCGCCGATGCAGCTGGTCCACGGCGATGAAGTGCTGACCCTGACCTTCGACTGCAAGCCCTGCGAGATGCACGTGGTGGGCAAGATGAAGGGGCATATCCTCGACCTGCCGCTGCCGGGCAGCGGCAGCAGCGTGGTCGGACACATCACGCCGGACGATCTGATGAAGACAATCCGCAACAAGCCGCACGCCTGACGTCGATACATCCGGGGGAGGCGCTGCCGTGACTGTACTTGCGACATGGGCAGAGATCCGCTCGCTCTATCGACAATGCCAACCCGGCGTGTTCACGGCGAGCTTCACGCATGGCGGGCTGCGCATGGTCTGGCCTTCCTGGGCGCTGACGATCGCTGTCGGCATATTGCTGGTTGGAACCTTGCTCAATAGCCATTCACCTTTGCAGGGGTTGGCTGCCATGGCCGGCGCACTGCTTGCTCTGCTTGGCATGCTGCTGGCCCGGGAGCGCTATTGCGCGTGGTACTACCGGGATATCTATGCCCGTGAAACGCTGAACCGCTACGGTTTTCTACGCCGCGAAGAACTGCTGCGCTACGCACTGTTCCGAAATGCCCTTGTAGAGCGCGGGCTCAACGCAGCGGACATTCAGGAGTTGGCGCGCATCGCCGAGATCGCCGGCCCACCACCTCAGGAACGCTGGGTCTCCCAGAACCTCGTCATCGTCATGCTGGTTTCGGCGATCGTCAGTCTGTCGACGGACGTCATCAAGCTGACCGATACCTGGATCGCCGGAAAAGGCATCGTATTCGTGCTGGCGTTAGCCACGGTTACATATGTGATTCTAGCCCTGTTGGATGGCATCCGCAGCAACCAGCATCGTGACCGGGTAATCGGCCGCTGCCTGGAGCGTGCGGCATTGGATATCGCACGCACCCAGGCCGCCCACAGCACACCGCAGGCATCTTTCGAAAGCACCGCTACGCATGAATAGCCACAGCTTTCCAAGCTAGCTCTGCGGAAGCCTGCTGATCCCACCGCAACAACCAAGCCCGGCAGCGGATCACACGTAACCCAGCTACACCGCCGTGCCGCTGGCAGGCCTGGCTAAGCGATAGGTCGCAAGGCTGCAAAGCAACAGGCCGGCGACCGCGAGCAAGCCGGCAGCGACGCCAATCTCACGCAACCCCAGATGGCTGACAACGAGGCTGCCGAGCAAGGCGCCGCCGCCGATTCCGACGTTGTAGATGCCCGAGAACATGGCCATGGCAACGTCGGTCGCGTCCGAAGCCAGGTTCAGTACCTTCGATTGCACGGCCAGGCCGAAGCACATCCCGGCGATACCCCAGATCACCACCACCGCACCGAGCAGCGAACTCTCGCGCGAAGCCGGCAGCAAGAGCAGCAGACAGATCGCCATGACCGCGATCGCCGCGATCAGAAAGCCCCTCGGATAGCGCGCGCTGTATCGGCTGAACAGCAACGAACCGAGCAGACCGGCACCGCCGAAGAGCAACAGCAGGACGGTGGTCATGTCGCCGCTCAGGTGCGCGACGGTTTGCGCAAAGGGCTCGATGTAGGTGTAGGCGGTGAATTGCGCGGTGATGACCAACGCGGTCAGCGCATAGGCGGTCAACAGCGCAGGGCGTTTGAACAGCACCGGCAGGCTGCGCAACGAACCGGAATTCTGGCTCGGCAGCGATGGCAGCGTCCGCGCCAGGACGACCAGCACCAGCGCGGCGATCACGCCGATGGCCAGGAAGGTGGTGCGCCAGTCCAGCGCCTCGCCCACCACGCGCCCCAGCGGAATGCCCAGCACCATCGCCAGCGCACTGCCGGTCGCCAGCAGGCCCAAGGCTTGCGCCTGCTTGCCTGCGGGTGCGACACGCACCGCCAGCGATGCGGTGATCGACCAGAACACCGCGTGCGCCAGGGCGATGCCGATCCGGCTGAGCATCAGCATGCCGTAGCTAGACGCCACGCTCGAAACCAGATGGCTGCCGATGAACACCACAAAGACCAGGACGAGCAGCGTGCGGCGCTCGAAATTGCGCGTCAGCAGCATCATCGGCAGTGACATCAACGCAACCACCCAGGCGTAGATGGTCAGCATCAGCCCGACCTGGGATGGCGGCATGTCGAACGAGCGGCCAATGTCGCTGAGCAGCGCCACAGGGACGAACTCGGTGGTGTTGAAGATGAAGGCGGCCAGCGCCAGTGCGATCACGCTGAGCCAGCTCCCGGCCGGGGAGCTTTGCGATTCGTTCATGGAGAAGTGGGTCTGGTATCGATTCAGTCGAAGCAAAGCGCGACGAATGAGGGTGTAAGGGCGACGGTTCCTGCCCGAATGCCATGACGCACGCGGCCCGCACGCGCGAAGCGAGCAGGAAGGCAGCGGGAGCGGATGGAGTGAGGGACGGGACAGTCGAAGCGGCGCGGATTCTACGCCCGCCATCCACTGATGTCAGGTCGCAAACGTGCGCCACGACGAGCGGCCGCAAAGGCGTCGCTGCTGCCGGTGGTTCGTCACGGCGCTCTGCCGCTGCCTGACTTCCGTTCGGCATCCTGGCGAAACTTTCCAGGCGAGCGCCAGCCGTACCTACAGAACCCATTTCAGGACTGGAGTACGTATGGCTTACCCGAAGATTCCCGCTCAGCAGCAGGACCGTCTGCCCGGTCGCGAAACCGAAATGCACCCGCAGGCCGAGTTCATCCGCGACAGCTACACGGGCAGTGGCAAGCTGGCCGGCAAGGTCGCGCTGATCAGTGGCGGCGACAGTGGCATCGGTCGCGCGGCAGCGGTGCACTTCGCCCGTGAAGGCGCGGACGTCGCGATCATGTATCTCAACGAACACGAGGACGCCGAAAACGCCAGGCGCATGGTGGAAACCGAAGGTAGGCGCTGCCTGTTGATCGCTGGTGATATCCGCGACAGCCGCCACTGCAACGATGCCGTCGAACAAACCGTGAAGGCCTTCGGTCGGCTGGACGTGCTGGTCAACAATGCCGGCCGCCAGGAGGTCCAGACCCGCCTTGAGGACATCACCGACGAGCAGTGGGAGAAGACCTTCGCCACCAACATCCACGGCTACTTCTATCTCACCCGTGCCGCCCTGCCCCATCTGCAGGCCGGTGCGTCGATCATCAACACCACCTCGATCAACTCCTTTATCGGGCACCCGCTGCTGGTCGACTACACCTCGACCAAGGGCGCGATCGATGGCTTTACCCGGGCACTGTCACAGCAGCTGATCGAGCGCGAGATCCGCGTCAACCAGATCGCGCCAGGCCCGATCTGGACGCCGCTGCAGCCACCGTCGCTCGGCAAGCACGACCCGCAGATGCTCGAAGACTTCGGCAGCCAGATGCCCATGGGCCGCTGCGGCCAGCCTTCCGAACTGGGTCCGGCTTATGTCTATCTGGCCTGCGAGGACTCGTCCTATGTCAGTGGCCAGACCATTCATATCAATGGCGGCAAGGTGGTCAACGGCTAGCCAGCGGCCGGAAGCCGCGCCGGGGTCGAGTCGGGGCCAGCCCTAAGCGAAGCATCGGGTAATGAGTCCAAACGGAACCATCGTGCGGCTTGCCGCGCCCAAGGATCAGTACCCATGCGTTGACCGCTATTGGTCCAGACGCCCGCCACCGCAGCCTCGCTGCATATGAAAGGTGAAGTCATGACCCAGATTCTAATTGCCGCTTTCGACCGCTATGCCGAAGCAGAGAAAGTGAAAGCCGAACTCGTGAGCGAAGGAGTGTCCAGCGACGACATCCAGATATCGGCATCCTTCAACAGCGACACCGTCGACAGCAGCCGTGTGGAAGTGGTCGGCGAAGAGCCGGGTGAAGACGCAACAGTGGCCGACAAGATCGGCAGTTTCTTTCACAAGGTCTTCGGCGACGGATCGAGCCAGCATGCCGGTCGTTACCCCGAAGCGGCCCGCCGCGGATCGACCATCGTCATCGTGACGCTGGAGGACGACAGCCGGGTTTCCGCAGTCGAGCGTGTCATGGAGCGCAACGGCGCCATCGATATCGACGAGCGCAGCGCCAAGTGGGGCGACGACGATGCCACCCCGGTTACCGCCAGCACCGAGACGCTGACCACCGGCTACCCGGACGCCACCTCGATCAGCGTCGACGAGCGCGAACTGGACGGCAGCTCGACACCGGATCGCGGAGCGGATTTCGGCTCGATTCCCGGCCGCGCGGAAAACGAAAAGGCTGCCCGGCGCGACAACACTGCGGGTCGCGTACGCATCATCCCGCGCTAGGGCGACCAGGCGGTTTCGTCTGCCACCAGCGCCTGCAGTACCAACGCATTGCTCACCGCAGCGCCGCTGGCGGTATTGTCGAAGATGCACCAGCACGGCACGCCGGACCGAGCAGAAGTCCGCAACTCGCCAGCCAGCCGCTCCAGCCATTCGGCCGAGTACGCAGAATGGTAGATGCGTGGCGACCCGTGCAGTCGGTAGTAGCGCATGCCCGACCAGCCGCCCGGCTTGTCTCCACCCGCAAGCGGCGAAGGGTCAGCCGCCACCCGTGCGATACGCCAGCGCTCGAGCAGCTCACCGGCGTCCAGCCAGCTCGCATGCCGCGGTTCGAGTACCAGTGCACCGTCGTAGCGTGCGCGCATGGCAGCGAAGAAGTCCTCCGCCGTTGAAGGATCGAAGGTCAGCGATGGCGGCAATTGCAGCAACAGGCAGCCGAGCTTTTCAGCCAGCTCGGTCGATTCGCCGAGAAAGCGCTCGAGCGCCTCGTCACACTCGCGCAAGCGCAGCTCATGGCTGATCTGCCTGGGCAGCTTCACGCAAAAGCGGAAGTCCTCCGGCACGCTCGCCGCCCACTTGCGATAGGTGGCCGGACGATGCGGTCGGTAGAACGAGCTGTTGATCTCGACCACCGATAGCTCTCCGCTGTAGCGCTGCAGGTGCGTGCCTTGCTCAGCGAATGCCGGCCACGCCTCGCGCGGCAAGCTCCAGCCGGCACAGCCGATACCAATCATCTTGCGCACTTCCATCCCCAACACTCCTGCCCATCGTTCCGGCCCGATTACCGCGGTGTGCTTTAAACTTGCGCCAACCTGCCCAACGAAACCCGGTTGACTCATGAAGCATCGCGCCGTCACACCTTTTCAGATATTCATCCTGTTGCTATCGGTCTACGTGATCGGTGCACTGGTGGCCGATCTGGTGTTCGACCTACCCGACGACGTATCGACTCTGCTCGGATATCTGGACAACATCGTGTGCTTCTTTTTCTTCATCGATTTCTGGATGCGCCTGCAGGAAGCCGACGACAAGCTGCGCTTCATGCGCTGGGGCTGGATCGACCTGCTGGCCAGCGTGCCTGCCGGCGGGTTGCAGGCGGCCAAGCTGTTTCGGGCCTTCCAGATTCTGCGGGTGCTGCGGGCGATCAAGTCGTTGCGGCTGATCTGGCGCATCCTGTTCCGCAACCGCGCCGAAGGCATCGTCGCCTCCGCCGCCACGGCAACCATGCTGCTGGTAGCGTTTGGCGCGCTGACCATGCTGCTGGTGGAAGCGCCGAACCCCGAGAGCTCGATCAACACGCCGGAAGAGGCCTTGTGGTGGGCGTTCGTCACCGTGACCACGGTCGGCTACGGCGACTTCTATCCGGTCACCACCCTGGGCCGTATCGTCGCAGTGCTGCTGATGGTGTCCGGAGTCGGTCTGTTCGGCAGCTTCGCGGCCTACATCGGTTCGCTATTCGTCGCCGACCGCAACGAGGAAGACAACCGTGACCAGCTGGCCGACCGCGAAACCCTGCAGCGACTACTGGTACAGGTGGAATGCCTGACTGAAGAAGTGCGCAGCCTGAAGCTGCAGCTTGGGGACGATCGCCGTGACGATGGCGATGCCGTAAAGCGAGGGGTTTGATTTGTACGTATCGTCGACCAAGGCGCACAGTCTGGCGAGCAAACGAGCGCAACGCGAGTCGTACAAAGAAGACTGATCAGCAAAGGTGTCGATCATGGCCAAGACCGGGGGCAAGCAGTTCAAATCCATCAGGCTCGAACGTCTGGCGCGCTTCCTCGACTGGGCAACGGCGCGATATCCGGAATTCACCGCGAAGAAGCATCACCAGGAAAAGTGGTTCACCCCATACATCGGCTACCCCATCGTCGGCTTGGCTCGCGCGGCCAAGGCGTTCTGGTTGGGGCTGCATGGGCAGGCGGTGGATGAACTGCTGGCGGCACCTGCTGCAGACGAGTTGCTCGATCGGGTCGTCAGCCGTGATCTCGGCGAGATCCACTGCAGCGTGGATGTGTTCGGCAGCGAGAAGACCTTCAGCCTGGGCTCGCCGGTCCATCTGCTGGAGCCGGACTGGGCGCTGCGTCTGGACGATAGCCCGCGGCGCGACGATTTCGCCGACAACCTGAAACAGGCCGTGCAGCGCTATGTGCGCAATCGGCTGCAGGTGCTCGAACGGCCCTTCTCCGAAATGGACGAGGACGAGCGGCAGCGGTGCCTGGCGCGCATCCGCCCGGAACTGCCACGGGTCGATGAATTTCTGCCGCATGCCATCGCCACCCTCAACGAGATTCGCCATGAGCTGCGCTACGTGGTGGCCTTGCAGCGCGACAATCTCACCCTCGAACTGCCGCGGCGGGTTCCTTCCGGCCAGGATCATCTGCTCAGCGTGGCGGAAGTCGAGGCGTGGAAGCGCCAGGATCGCGACGAGCTGCAGGCCACCTTCGAGCGCATGCTCGAGCTCGCCGGCGATTTCGACCTGCAACTGCTCGGGCACAAGCGTCTTACCGAGCTCATCGCCCTGGAACCCGGCCGCATGCGCAAGGCGATCCGTGCCGCCCGCCGCGAGCACGAGGAAAAGATGGCGTTTGCCGTGCTGCTGGAGAACAACCCGCGCTTCGTCCACTACCACAAGCTCTACCCGGCCCGGCGCCTGACGCGACGCTGGACCGCCCTGCTCGGCCCGACCAACAGCGGCAAGACGCACCGCTCTATCGAGGCGATGGCTGCGGCCGAGCACGGCATCTACCTGTCGCCGCTGCGCCTGATGGCGCTGGAAAACCAGGAGCGCATTGAGGCGATGGGCGTGCCCTGCTCACTTGTGACCGGCGAGGAAGAAATCATCCGCGAAGGCGCCACACACTTCTGCTGCACCGTGGAGGAGTTCGCGCGTTTCCGCCATCAGCATTGGGATGTGGTGGTGGTCGACGAGGTACAGATGATGGCCGACTCGCAACGTGGCTGGGCCTGGGTCGATGCACTGGTCAGCGCCCATACGCCGCAACTGATGATGACCGGGCCAGCGCTGATCGAACCCTCCTTGCGCACGCTTTGCGATCTGTGCGAGGACAAGCTGGTTGTGCAGCGCACCAAGCGCCTGTCCCCGGTTGAAGTCGCCCGCCACGCCACAACGCTGGAACGGCTGGAACCCGGCTCGCTGCTGGTGGCGTTCAGCCGTAAGCTGGTGCTGGAGCTCAAGGGCATGCTCGAAAGCGCCGGCAAAAGCGTCTCGGTGGTCTACGGTGCGCTCTCGCCCGAGGTCCGACGCGAGCAGGCCCGGCGCTTCCGCGAGGGCGAGGCGGACATCATGGTCGCTACCGATGCGGTCGGCATGGGCCTCAACCTGCCGGCGCACACGCTGTGTTTCTATACCGATGAGAAATTCGACGGCATCCAGAATCGCCAGCTCAAGGTGCAGGAGGTCAAGCAGATCGGCGGCCGCGCCGGGCGCTTCGGTCACCACGACAGCGGCGAGATCACCGCGCTGGACCCGCAGACGCTCAAGTCCATCCGCCACCTGTTCAACAGCCCGGATGCGCCGGTGGATCTGAGTCAGTTCCAGGTGCGCCCTTCCATCGATTTACCTGTCCGCCATCTCCGAACTGATGGGCGAGCCGAGTCTGCTGCGGTCCTGGCTGACCTTCAACCGCAACATAAACTACGGCGAGGCATTTATCTCGGTACTGCCGGACGAACTGGCCGAATGGATCGAGCTGATCGACGATCCGAAGATTCCGCTCTGGCTGCGCTGGACGTTCGCCTGCACGCCGATCCGCGGCGGCTTCGACAGTCCGGCCAGTCAACATGCCCAGCGCTGGATCAAGCGAGTCGCCGAAGGCCACGCCATCCCGATGCCCAAGCTGCTGCTCGGCAGCGACCTGTCCAGCCTGGAAAGTACCCTGCATGTGGTGGAAACCTACCTGCATCTGGCCCGCAGCCTGCCCGAGCATTTTCCCGAGCACGACGACGGTGAAGACGCGCGTAAGCTCCTCAACGACGCCATCACCCGTGAACTGTCACGCCAGCGCAAACCGCGGGCTGCACGACGCGGCGGCGGCCGCAAGGCCGGGCGACGACGTTGAGAATATCCACCAATCGCGATCCAGCCAGGCCGGCCGCTCTATAATCGCCGCTTTGCTGCCGAGCGCGAGCCTGCCATGCCGATCAAGTACGCCCGTCGTCTGACCGATCGTCGACGGTCCGCCCATAGCAATCGTCAGCTCGGTCTGTGCCTCGCGTTTGTCGCGGGTGCCGCCAATGCCGGCGGGTTCATCGCCGTCCAGCAGTACACCTCGCACATGACCGGTATCGTTTCGGCAATGGCCGACAACCTGGCCCTCGGTGCCACCGATCTGGCGCTGGCAGGCTTCGGTGCATTGCTCTCGTTCGTTCTTGGTGCCATGTGCTCGACGCTGATGATCAATTTCTCGCGACGTCGCCGTCTGCATAGCCAGTACGCGCTACCGCTGGCGCTGGAAGCCGGGCTGTTGCTGCTGTTCGGTATCCTCGGCGTACGGCTGATGACGGTTCCGGGTTTCTTCGTGCCGCTGACCGTGGTGCTGCTGTGCTTCATCATGGGCTTGCAGAACGCGATCATCACCAAGCTCTCCAATGCCGAAGTGCGCACCACCCATATCACTGGGATGGTGACCGACATCGGCATCGAGCTGGGCAGGCTGATCTACTTCAACCGCAATCGTCATGACGACATGCCACCGGTTCGGGCCAACCGACAGCGCCTGCGTATCAACCTGCTGATGGTGATGAGCTTCTTCATCGGCGGATTGAGCGGCGCAGCCGGCTTCAAGCATTTCGGCTTCATCGCCACGGTCCCGCTGGCCGCCTTGCTGCTGGCACTGGCTCTGGTGCCGATGGCTGACGATATGCTGCTCGGCTGGCGCCTCTGGCGGCGTCGGCGCTAAGACACCGACGGTTTCCAACGCCATCCAGGTCGGCAAGGCTTCATCGGTCACGGCGAAGACTCGGGACCGCGGCGACAGCAAGCACCCTCATTTGTTCCCGCAGCGCGCCCGTAAAATGTTCGAATTTTTACTTTGACAGCCGCATTCTTTGCCTCTAAGTTTTCGTTTCCGAACAATTCCGAACCAACGCAGTGCTCGGAATAAAACAAAAACAAACGAACGAGGCTCCGCGCATGAGTACGCCCATCGTCCCGACGCTCAAGGGACAATGCATCGCCGAATTTCTCGGCACTGCCCTTCTTATCTTCTTCGGTACTGGCTGCGTCGCAGCGCTCAAGCTCGGCGGTGCCGACCTGGGGTTGTGGGAAATCAGCATCATCTGGGGCATCGGCGTTTCGATGGCGGTGTACCTTGCCGCCGGCGTCTCCGGTGCCCACCTGAACCCGGCCGTCACCATCGCATTGTGGCTGTTCGGCACATTCGAGCGGCACCGCGTTCCGGCCTACATCCTGGCGCAGGTGGCCGGCGCCTTCTGTTCTGCGGCGCTGGTCTACGGGCTGTACAGCAGTCTGTTTTTCGATTTCGAACAGGCCCAGCAGATGATTCGCGGCAGTGTCGAGAGCCTCGAACTCGCGTCGATCTTTTCCACCTACCCCCACGCCTCGTTGTCGTTCGGCCAGGCGTTTCTGGTGGAGGTCGTCATCACCGCCATTCTGCTGGCGATGATCATGGCCATCACCGACGACGGCAACGGCCTGCCCAGCGGCCCGCTCGCACCTTTGCTGATCGGCCTGCTGATCGCCGTGATCGGCGGCGCGATGGGACCGCTGACCGGCTTCGCGATGAATCCCGCACGGGATTTCGGGCCTAAACTGATGACCTTCTTTGCCGGCTGGGGTGACGTGGCCTTCACTGGCGGGCGAGACATTCCGTATTTCCTGGTCCCGATCTTCGCCCCGATTCTCGGCGCCTGCCTCGGCGCTGCAGGTTACAAGGCACTCATCTGCCGGCACCTGCCAGGCGTTGGATCGGCCGCCTGCGATGCACCAAAACCCAAGGAAAAGGCCTCTGCCGAAATGGGCTCCGCCCAGCCCGATATCAGCAAAGTTCGCTAAGGAAACGACGCCATGAGCAATCAGAACAAGCAATTCATCGTCGCCCTCGACCAGGGCACCACCAGCTCCCGCGCCATCGTGCTGGACCGCAACGCCAACGTGGTGACCATCGCTCAGCGCGAATTCGCGCAGATTTACCCGCAACCGAGCTGGGTCGAGCACGACCCCATGGAAATCTGGGCGACCCAGAGCGGTGTGTTCGTCGAAGCCCTGGCCCAGGCCGGCATCACCAACGAACAGGTGGCGGCCATCGGTATCACCAACCAGCGCGAGACCGCCATCGTCTGGGACAAGATCACCGGCCGGCCGATCTACAACGCCATCGTCTGGCAGAGCCGCCAGAGCACGCCGATCTGCGACCAGCTCAAGCGCGACGGCATGGAAGATCACATCCGCAAGACTACCGGCCTGGTGATCGACCCCTACTTCTCCGGTACCAAGATCAAGTGGATTCTCGACCACGTCGAGGGCAGCCGTGAGCGAGCCCGCCGCGGCGAACTGCTGTTCGGCACCGTCGATTGCTGGCTGATCTGGAAGATGACCCAGGGCAAGGCCCACGTCACCGACTACACCAACGCCTCGCGCACCATGCTGTTCGACATCCACAAGCTGGACTGGGACCCAGTGATGCTGGAAGCCCTGGATATCCCACGCGAGATGCTGCCGGAGGTGCGCTCGTCCTCCGAGGTTTATGGTCACGCCTACCTTGGCTCCGGCCAGAGCACCGGCATCCCCATCGCCGGCATCGCCGGGGACCAGCAAGCCGCTCTGTTCGGCCAGATGTGCGTCGAGCCAGGCCAGGCGAAGAACACCTACGGTACCGGCTGTTTCCTGCTGATGAACACCGGCACCAAGGCGGTGCAATCCGAACATGGCCTGCTGACGACCATCGCCTGCGGACCGCGTGGCGAAGTGAACTACGCGCTGGAAGGCGCCATCTTCAATGGTGGCTCCACCGTGCAGTGGCTGCGTGACGAGCTGAAGGTGCTCAACGAGTCGCTGGATTCGGAATACTTCGCCACCAAGGTGCCGGACAGCAACGGCATTTACCTGGTGCCGGCGTTCACCGGCCTTGGCGCGCCCTATTGGGACCCGCGTGCCCGTGGCGCACTGTTTGGCCTGACCCGCGGGGTCAAGGTTGATCACCTGATCCGAGCAGCATTGGAATCCATCGCTTACCAGACCCGCGACGTGCTCGATGCCATGCAGCAGGACGCCGGCGAGCGCCTGCGCGCCCTGCGCGTGGACGGCGGCGCGGTGGCCAACAACTTCCTCATGCAGTTCCAGGCCGA
>DNMQ01000432.1 GCA_003488145.1 Pseudomonas sp. | reverse complement strand
GCCATGGTCGGCGCGATGCACATCATCCCGACCGGCTTGCGTGCCTCGGCAAAGGCCTGCGCGAGCGCCACCACATCCGGCAGTGCCTTGCTGCTGGCGCCTTCGGTAGCGAAATTGGAGAGGTTCTTCGCGGCGCCGAAACCGCCGGGGATGATCAGCGCGTCGAAATCCTCGGCGCGCGCCTCGCGCAGATCCTTGATCTCGCCGCGGGCCAGGCGAGCGGACTCGGTCAGCACGTTGCGCGACTCCGGCATCTCGTCGCCGGTCAGGTGATTGATCACGTGCATCTGCGGGATGTTCGGTGCGAAGCACTGCACCTTGACGCCACGCTGGTCCAGGCGCAGCAGGGTGATGACGCTTTCGTAGATCTCCGAGCCGTCGTAGACGCCACAGCCGGAGAGGATCACGGCGACTTTCTTGTTCATGGTGGTACTCCTGGTCAAGTTCAGCGGCCCTGCGTCGGGCACGGCGGATGCGTTCGATGCTAATACCTGGGACGGTTCCAGGTAAGCCCCACACGTTCCGTTGGATTCGCGCGATGCGCCGGTGTTCATTGCCGCAGGTCTGGCGCGGCAGTTTGCGCCTGATCAAAGCACTGGCAGTCGCCGGCATGGCTGGCGACAATGGGCGCGGTTTCGGAGGCTCGACGGCCTGGTGTTGTCATCATTTCGTCATGTGTCGGGCCTATAAACGTCATATTCGCCCGTTCTGCGGGCCAGGAGTCCGTCGTGAGTCTCGTTCCTGCCAGCCGGCTGTTTCCCGCTACTCGTCTGCGTCGCAATCGTCGTGACGATTTTTCCCGCCGTCTGGTGCGCGAAAATGTGCTGACCGTCGATGACCTGATCCTGCCGGTGTTCGTGCTCGACGGCGAGAACCGCCGCGAGCCGGTGCCGTCGATGCCGGGAGTGGAGCGCCTGTCCATCGATCTGCTGCTCAAGGAGGCCGAAGAGCTGGTGGCGCTGGGCATTCCGGCGCTGGCGCTGTTTCCGGTGACACCGCTGGAGAAGAAGTCCCTCGACGCGGCCGAAGCCTGGAACCCGGAGGGCATCGCCCAGCGCGCCACGCGCGCCTTGCGCGCGCGTTTCCCTGAGCTGGGGATCATCACCGACGTAGCTCTCGATCCTTTCACCACGCACGGTCAGGACGGCATTCTCGATGACAACGGATACGTGCAGAACGATGTCACTGTCGACGCGCTGGTCCGCCAGGCGCTGTCCCACGCCGAAGCCGGCGCTCAGGTGGTCGCGCCGTCGGACATGATGGATGGTCGTATCCAGGCGATTCGCGAGGCGCTGGAAGTGGCCGAACACCACAACGTGCGCATCATGGCCTACTCGGCAAAATACGCCAGCGCCTACTACGGCCCGTTCCGAGATGCGGTGGGCTCTGCCGCCAACCTCGGCAAGAGCAACAAGAATACCTACCAGATGGACCCGGCCAACGGTGACGAGGCGCTGCACGAAGTGGGCGCCGACCTGGCCGAAGGCGCGGACATGGTGATGGTCAAGCCCGGTCTGCCCTACCTGGATATCGTCTGGCGGGTCAAAGATGCCTTCAAGGCGCCGACCTTCGTCTATCAAGTCAGCGGCGAGTACGCCATGCACATGGCCGCCATCCAGAATGGCTGGCTGAGCGAGGCCGTCATCCTTGAGTCTTTGGTCGGCTTCAAGCGTGCCGGGGCCGATGGCATCCTGACTTACTTCGCCAAACAGGCGGCACAACAATTAAAACGGGGCCAGTGAGCCCTTTCGAGGCAAAGCGATGATCAACCAGGGACTCAGCGAAAAGGATCTGCAGGACGCCGTGGTCGGCGAGGTGCTGGAACAGACGTTGCCCGAGGTGGTGTCTGCGCCACTGGAAGTCGCCGAGGAGACGCCGGTCGCGCTGGTGACCAACCTGGACGACAGTGCGCTGTACATCCATCGCGAGCTTTCGCAGCTTCAGTTCAACGTCCGCGTGCTCGAGCAGGCGCTGGATGAGTCCTATCCGCTGCTGGAGCGGCTGAAGTTCCTGCTGATCTTCTCCAGCAACCTAGATGAGTTCTTCGAGATTCGCGTTGCCGGGCTGAAGAAGCGCGTCACCTTCGCCCGCGAACAGGCGGGCGCCGACGGCCTGCAGCCGCATCAGGCGCTGGCGCGCATCTCCGAACTGGTCCACGAACAGGTCGACCGCCAGTACGCGATCCTCAATGACGTGCTTCTGCCAGCGCTGGCCGAGCATCAGATCCGCTTCATTCGCCGCAGGCACTGGACGGCCAAACTCAAGACCTGGGTGCGCCGCTATTTCCGCGACGAGATTGCGCCGATCGTTACGCCGATCGGTCTCGATCCGACCCATCCGTTCCCGCTGCTGGTGAACAAGAGCCTGAACTTCATCGTCGAGCTGGAAGGCGTCGATGCCTTCGGCCGCGATTCCGGTCTGGCGATCATCCCGGCGCCACGCCTGCTGCCGCGGGTGATCCGCGTGCCGGAGTCGGTCGGCGGCGCCGGCGACAACTTCGTCTTCCTCTCCTCGATGATCCATGCCCATGCCGACGACCTGTTCCACGGCATGCGGGTCAAGGGCTGCTACCAGTTCCGCCTCACCCGTAACGCCGACCTTTCGGTTGACACCGAGGACGTCGAGGACCTGGCACGCGCGCTGCGTGGCGAGCTGATCTCGCGTCGTTATGGCGATGCCGTGCGCCTGGAAGTGGCCGATACCTGCCCGCAGCACCTGGCCGATTTTCTGCTCAAGCAGTTCAGTCTGGGCGAGGGCGAAATGTACCGGGTCAACGGCCCCGTCAACCTGACCCGCCTGTTCAGCATCACCGGGCTGGACAGCCACCCGGAGCTGCAATACAGCCCCTTCACACCATCAATTCCGAAGTTGCTGCAGAACAGCGACAAGATATTCAGTGTGATCAACAAGCAGGACATCCTGCTGCTGCACCCCTTCGAGTCCTTCACGCCGGTGGTCGATCTGCTGCGTGAAGCTGCGAAGGACCCGTGCGTGCTGGCGATCAAGCAGACGCTGTATCGCTCGGGTGCCAATTCGGAGATCGTCGATGCGCTGGTCGATGCGGCGCGCAGCGGCAAGGAAGTTACCGCGGTGATCGAGCTGCGCGCGCGCTTCGACGAGGAATCCAACCTGCAGCTCGCCAGCCGCCTGCAGCAGGCAGGCGCGGTGGTGATCTATGGCGTGGTCGGCTACAAGACCCACGCCAAGATGATGCTGATCCTGCGTCGCGAGAATGGCGAGCTGTGCCGTTACGCGCATCTGGGCACCGGCAACTACCACGCGGCCAACGCCCGGCTGTATACCGACTACAGTCTGCTGACATCCGATGATGCGCTGTGTGAAGACGTCTCCAAGCTGTTCAGTCAGTTGATCGGCATGGGCAAGACCATGCGCATGAAGAAGCTGCTGCACGCGCCATTTACCCTGAAGAAGACGCTGCTCGACCTGATCGCGCAGGAAACCCAGCACGCGGCCGAGGGGCGGCCCGCGCATGTCATTCTGAAGATCAATGCGCTGACCGATCCGAAGATGATCAAGGCGCTGTACAAGGCCAGCCAGACCGGCGTGCGCGTCGATCTCATAGTGCGTGGCATGTGCTGCCTTCGGCCGGGCATCGCCGGTGTCTCGCACAACATCCATGTGCGCTCGATCATCGGCCGGTTCCTTGAGCACAGTCGGGTGTTCTACTTCCAGAATGACGGTGACGAGAAGCTCTACCTGTCCAGTGCCGACTGGATGGAGCGCAACCTCGATCGTCGGGTGGAAACCTGTTTCCCGGTGGAAGGCAAGAAACTGGTGATGCGGGTTAAGAAGGAGCTGGAAGGCTTCCTCAGCGACAACACCCAGAGCTGGATTCTGCAGCCTGACGGCAGCTACCTGCGCAACAGCCCCACCGGTAATCAGAATGCGCGCAACATACAGAGTACGTTGCTGGAGCGTCTCACCGGGCCGCAGGTCGGCGTGCGCTGAGTCAGGTGGTTCCCGCGCGGTGCGTTTTCAGGCATGTGGCTGGCGCGCGCCGCGTCGGCCTGACTCAGGAGGCGAAGACTGGATACCTGTATCATCAAGGGCCCCTAGGGCCCTTGTTTCATTTCATCCGCAGTTCGTAGCCCACGCGCGCGAGCCAGGCGGCTTCGGCCTCGAAGTCGGCCCTGGTCAGCGGGTTCGCGCCCAGCCAGCCGGTCGGGAAGATCAGCTCCAGGCCCCGTTCGGTCGCCTTTAGCTGCACCTCGGAGACGGCGTTGGCACCGCGGATGTGGTGGAACAGGATGGCGAAGCGCAGCAGGATGCACAGTCGCACCAGTGCATCGGCATCGACCCCGGTCTCGCCGAACTTGTCCTGCGGAATATTGCGTCGGTGGCCGCGCACCAGCAGCGCCAGCATCAGCTGATCCTGACGAGAAAAACCGGGCAGGTCGGAATGCTCGATCAGGTAGGCGCCATGCTTGTGGTAGTGGTAGTGCGCGATATCCAGGCCCACTTCATGCACCCGCGCAGCCCAGGCGAGCAGCTCCCGGTGCCAGTCCTGATCCAGGCTCCACGCCTCGGCCACCTGGTCGAACGCCTCCAGCGCCTTGGCTTCGACTCGCGCGGCCTGTTCCATGTCGACGTGGTAGCGCTCCATCAAGAAGCTCAGCGAGCGGTCACGGATGTCCTCGTCATGGTGACGGCCTAGCAGGTCGTAGAGCACCCCTTCGCGCAGGGCGCCTTCGGAGTGGGTCATGCTGCTGATCTCCAGCGCATCGAATATCGCCTCGAGAATCGCCAGGCCCGCAGGAAACACGCCGCGACGGTCCGGCTTGATGCCGTCGATGTCGATCTTCTCCACGTCGCCGAGCTTGAACAGCTTGCCTTTGAGCCATCCCAGCCCTTCGAGGTTGACCTCGCCGTTGCCGAAACCGCCGCTCTTGATCGCCAGGCCGACGGCTCGGATGGTGCCGGACGCGCCGATGGATTCCTGCCAGCCGAGCCGGCGCAGACCATGCTCGATGCCCATCAGCTCTACCCGCGCGGCGGTGTAGGCCTGGGCGTAGCGTGCCGGGGTGATCTTGCCGTCACGGAAGAAGCGTTGGGTGTAGCTCACGCAGCCCATCTGCAGGCTTTCGCGCAGCTGCGATTCGAACCCTTCGCCGATGATGAACTCGGTGCTGCCGCCGCCGATGTCTGCCACTAGGCGGCGGCCGGAACTGCTCGGGATGGTGTGCGACACGCCGAGATAGATCAGGCGCGCTTCTTCGCGGCCGGAGATGACCTCGACCTGATGGTTGACGATCTCTTCAGCGCGGCGGATGAAGGTGGCGCGATTGCGCGCTTCACGCAGTGCGTTAGTGCCGACGATGCGTACGGCGCCCTGCGGCAGATGATTGACCAGCTGGGCGAAGCGACGCAGACAGTCAAGCCCACGCTGCATGGCGGCCTCGTCGAGTAGACGGTTTTCGTCGATCCCGGCAGCCAGCTGGACCTTCTCGCCGAGCCGTTCGAGGATGCGCATTTCGCCATTGCTGGTGCGCGCAAGCACCATGTGAAAGCTGTTCGAGCCCAGATCCAGGGCGGCGATCATGGGAAAGGTCTCAGCGGTGTTATGGCGCATTGGGCAGTCTCGATGCAAAACTCAGACATCCTGACATGATCGCCCCCATCCGCCAACGCAGTCGTTGACGCACGGAGGCGCTGCTCGCGGGCGATCGTCGCCGACCCGAGGGTCTGCAGCTTTCGATCCGCTCACAGTAGGGCTATGATGGCGACCTTTCCGTTCCGACCCTGGAGAAAATCCATGAGCGAATACATCAACAATGTCAGCGACAGCAGTTTCGAGCAGGACGTCCTCCAGGCCGACGGTCCCGTACTGGTCGACTACTGGGCCGAGTGGTGTGGTCCGTGCAAGATGATCGCGCCGGTACTCGACGAGATCGCCAAGGACTACGAAGGTCGTCTGAAGGTTTGCAAGCTCAATATCGACGAGAACCAGGAAACCCCGCCGAAGTACGGCGTGCGCGGTATCCCGACGCTGATGCTGTTCAAGAACGGCAACGTCGAGGC
>DNMQ01000433.1 GCA_003488145.1 Pseudomonas sp. | reverse complement strand
GCCGCGAACAGCGCCGCCAGCGTCGCACCGAAGATACCGGCGATGCCGTAGAACACGCCGCACCAGGCTGCTGCGGTGTAGCGTTTGCCTGGGTCGGGGTGCGCCTCCGGGCCGGCGCAGATCGCCATGGTGATCGCCGCCAGATGGATGCCGTGGGAGCCGGATGGGGCTAGCAGCACCGAGGCGATGCCCGTTGTCGAGATCAGTGGCGAAGCCGGCACCTGATATCCCTCGGCACGCAGCACGGCCAGGCCTGGCATGTTCTGCGAAGCCATGGCGATGACGAACAGCGGGATGCCGATACTGAAGATCGCCGCGAGGGAAAACGCCGGTGTAGTCCACACCGGCACCGCGACCTGCAGGCTGAAGCGCTGGAAGTCCAGCAGGCCGGAAATACCGGCGATCAGGCAGCCGACCAGCAGCGCAGCGAGCACGGCGTAGCGGGGCTGCATTCGCTTGGCCAGCAGGTAGCTGAAGAACATGCCGAGCACCAGCACCGGCTGAACCTCGACGGCACGGAAAATCTCGCTTCCGATATTGAACAGCACGCCCGCCAGCAGCGCGGCAGCCAGCGATGCCGGTACTCGCCGCATCAGCCGATCGAAGCTTCCAGTCAGGCCGCACAGGGCGATCAGCGCCGAGGCGAAGATGAAGGCGCCGATGGCTTCGGCGTACGGCACGCCGGGCAGACTGGTGATCAACAGGGCCGCGCCGGGCGTCGACCAGGCAACCACCACCGGCGTGCGATAGCGCAGCGACAGGCCGATGCTGCAGATCGCCATGCCGATCGACAGTGCCCAGATCCACGAAGAGATCTGCGCCGTGCTCAGGCCTGCTGCCTGGCCGGCCTGGAACATCAGCACCAGCGAGCTGGTATAGCCGGTGAGCATGGCGATGAAGCCGGCGACGACGGTCGAAGGCGAGCTATCAGTAAGGGGGCGCAGGGCGGTACGGCTGATTTCGTTCATTGCTGATTTCTACTTATGCAAGGTATGACGTCGCGCGGCTGCGGCAGCCTATCGTACAAAGCCTATTGGCCGTGGTCGGGTAGCGTCGCGGTACAGCCGCCCGCGTATTGGACGTAACAGTTGCGACGGGCGTAAGTGCAGGTCATCGCCGCGTCTGGCCGCTGGTATTCGATCTGGCACCCTTGTTGCTATCTAGTCTTTGCCTGCCGCGATGCGTCAAAAAAACCGCGGCTGTGGAGGATTAGATGAGTCAGGGGTGTCCAATTCAATCGCTTGATGCTGGAAATGCGGGCCATGCAGACCGATGCAATGGCGCGCGCCAAGCCGGAGGTCAAGACCCAGGAGGTCGGCGCTCCGAGCTTCTCCGACATGCTTGGCCAGGCGGTGAATAAAGTGCACGAAACCCAGCAGGTTTCGAGCCAGCTGTCATCTGCCTTCGAGATGGGGCAGGGCGGTGTCGACCTGACCGAAGTGATGATCGCCTCCCAGAAGGCCAGCGTTTCCTTTCAGGCCATGACCCAGGTGCGCAACAAACTGGTTCAGGCTTATCAAGACATCATGCAGATGCCGGTGTGAGGCGGATTGAATCATGGCTGAAGCGGTGAACGTTCCGGTGCCGGCTACTCCCGAGGGTGTCAAGAAGCCCCTGCTGGGCTTGTCCTTTCTGGAAAACCTTTCGGATATGTCCATGCTGCGGCAGGTCGGCCTGTTGGTCGGGCTGGCGGCCAGCGTGGCGATCGGTTTTGCCGTGGTGCTCTGGTCGCAGCAGCCCGATTATCGTCCGCTGCTCGGCAGCCTGGCGGGGATGGATGCCAATCAGGTGATGGAAACCCTCGCCGCTGCGGATATCGCCTATACCGTCGAACCGAACTCCGGCGCCCTGCTGGTCAAGGCGGATGATCTTGCTCGCGCACGTCTCAAGCTCGCCGGTGCGGGTATCGCGCCGGCCGACAGCAACATCGGCTTCGAAATCCTCGACAAGGAACAGGGGCTGGGTACCAGCCAGTTCATGGAGGCGACCCGTTATCGCCGTGGTCTCGAGGGCGAACTGGGCCGCACCATTTCCAGCCTGAACAACGTCAAGGGCGCCCGTGTGCACCTAGCGATCCCGAAGAGCTCGGTGTTCATTCGCGACGAGCGCAAGCCCAGTGCCTCGGTACTGGTGGAGCTTTACCCGGGCCGCGCGCTGGAACCGAGCCAGGTGATGGCGATCATCAACCTGGTCGCCACCAGCGTGCCGGAACTGGGCAAATCGCAGATCACCGTGGTGGACCAGAAGGGCAACCTGCTGTCCGATCAGCAGGAACTGACCGAGCTGAGCATGGCCGGCAAGCAGTTCGACTACAGCCGCCGCATGGAAGGTCTCTACACCCAGCGCGTGCACAACATTCTGCAGCCAGTGCTGGGCAGCGGCCGCTATAAGGCCGAAGTCTCCGCGGACGTGGATTTCAGCGCCGTCGAATCCACCTCGGAAACCTTCAACCCCGATCAGCCGGCGTTGCGCAGCGAACAGAGCGTCAATGAGCAGCGCCAGAGCAGCCTGCCGCCGCAAGGCGTGCCGGGGGCCCTGAGCAATCAGCCTCCTGGCCCGGCGACCGCGCCCGAGCAGGCCAATCAGGCCGCAGCCGCCGCGGGTGCCGTGGCTCCTGGTCAGCCTCTGCTCGATGCCAATGGTCAGCAGGTCATGGATCCAGTGACCGGTCAGCCGATGCTCGCGCCTTATCCGGCCGACAAGCGCGAGCAGGCTACGCGCAACTACGAACTCGATCGCTCGATCAGCTATACCAAGCAGCAGCAGGGTCGCCTGCGCCGGCTCTCGGTGGCAGTAGTGGTCGACGATCAGATGACGCTCAATGCGGCCGGCGAGATGGTTCGCGTACCGTGGAACGCCGATGATCTGGCGCGCTTCACTCGCCTGGTGCAAGACGCGGTGGGTTTCGATGCCAGCCGCGGCGATAGCGTCAGCGTGATCAACACCGCGTTCGTCGCCGACAGCGCCGGTGAGACCTTCGAAGAGATACCGTTCTACTCGCAACCGTGGTTCTGGGATGTGGTCAAGCAGGTCCTCGGCGTGCTGTTCATCCTGGTGCTGGTGTTCGGTGTGCTGCGTCCGGTGCTCAAGAGCCTCACCAATCCGTCCAGCGGCAAGGAACTGCAGGTTGCCAGCGGTCCGGGCGAACTGGGTGACGATGATGGACTGGACTCCGGCCTGGCCAGTGACCGGGTCAGCCTGAGCGGCCCGCAGAACATTCTGTTGCCGAGCCCCAGCGAGGGATATGAAGCCCAGCTGAACGCGATCAAGAACCTGGTGGCCGATGACCCCGGACGGGTAGCCCAGGTGGTGAAAGAGTGGATCAACGCCGATGAATGACAATCGAGTTCAAGCCAAGCTCAACAAGGTCGACAAGGCCGCCATCCTGTTGCTCTCGCTGGGTGAAACCGACGCTGCGCAGGTCCTGCGTCACCTCGGTCCGAAAGAGGTGCAGCGCGTCGGTACTGCCATGGCGCAGATGCGCAACGTGCAGAAGGCACAGATCGAACAGGTAATGAGCGAGTTCGTCGAGATCGTCGGCGACCAGACCAGCCTCGGCGTCGGCTCCGACGGTTACATCCGCAAGATGCTTACTCAGGCGCTCGGCGAGGACAAGGCCGGCGGCCTGATCGACCGCATCCTGCTGGGCGGCAACACCAGCGGTCTGGACAGCCTGAAGTGGATGGAGCCGCGTGCGGTGGCCGATGTGATCCGCTACGAGCACCCGCAGATCCAGGCCATCGTGGTGGCCTATCTCGACCCGGACCAGGCTGGCGAAGTGCTCTCGCATTTCGACCACAAGGTGCGCCTGGACATCGTCCTGCGCGTGTCCTCGCTCAACACCGTGCAGCCGGCTGCGCTGAAAGAGCTGAACCTGATCCTGGAAAAGCAGTTCTCCGGCAGCACCAACACCAGCCGCGCCAGCCTGGGCGGCGTAAAGCGCGCGGCGGACATCATGAACTACCTGGACAGTTCCATCGAAGGCCAGCTGATGGATGCCATCCGCGATGTGGACGAGGACCTGTCGAGCCAGATCGAAGACCTGATGTTCGTCTTCGACAACCTCGCCGAAGTCGACGACCGCGGCATTCAGGTGCTGCTGCGTGAGGTATCCTCCGACGTGCTGGTGATGGCGCTCAAGGGCGCCGACGACGGCATCAAGGAAAAGGTCTTCAAGAACATGTCCAAGCGCGCCGGCGAGCTGCTGCGTGACGACCTGGAGGCCAAGGGCCCGGTGCGTGTCAGCGATGTCGAGAATGCGCAGAAGGAAATCCTTACCATTGCTCGCCGCATGGCCGAGGCCGGTGAAATCGTCCTGGGCTCCAAGGGCGGCGAAGAGATGATCTAACCAGGTACGAATTCCACACATGGCCAAGGACAACCCCAGCGACGTCATACGCGCGAAAGACGTCAGCCTGTTCGATCGCTGGTCGCTGCCCAGCTTCGACCCGCAGGGCGAAGAAGACGAGTTGCCGGCAGCAGGGGTCGTGGAAGAGCCCGCCGAAGAGCTGGCGCGAAGCGAGGACGTCCCGGTCGAGGAAGTCAAACCGCTGACGCTCGACGAACTCGAAGCGATCCGCCAGCAGGCATACAACGAAGGTTTCGCCACCGGCGAGAAAGATGGTTTCCATGCCGGCCAGCTCAAGGCGCGGCAGGAGGCCGAGGCCGCGTTGGCGCCGCGGCTGGAAAACCTCGAGCAGCTGATGGGGCAGTTGCTCGAGCCGATTGCCGATCAGGATCGCAATATCGAGCACGCCATGGCGACCCTGGTCAGCCACATGGCGCGCGAAGTGATCCAGCGTGATCTGCTGATCGATTCCAGCCAGATCCGTCAGGTGCTGCGTGAGGCGCTGAAGTTGCTGCCAATGGGCGCCAGCAATGTGCGAATCCACGTCAATCCGCAGGACTTCGAGCTGATCAAGGCGCTGCGCGAGCGGCACGAGGAAAGCTGGCGAATTCTCGAGGACAGCAGCCTGCTGCCTGGTGGCTGTCATATCGAAACCGAGCACAGTCGCATCGATGCGAGCATCGAGACGCGTCTCACCCAGGCCATCAAGCAACTGTTCGAACAGCAGCGCGAGAATGCCACCCGTCCCCCTGCCGCCGATCTGACCATCGATCTGGACATGCCCGATGCGCCTTGAGCGAACCAGCTTCGCCAAGCGTTTCGAAGCCTATGGCGAAGCGATCAAACTGCCCAGCCAGCCCATGCTCGAAGGGCGCCTGTTGCGCATGGTCGGTCTGACGCTGGAGGCTGAAGGGCTGCGCGCAGCCGTTGGCAGTCGCTGCCTGGTGATCAACGACGACAGTTATCACCCCACCGAGGTCGAGGCCGAGGTGATGGGCTTTTCCAGCGGCAAGCTGTATCTGATGCCTGTCGGCAGCCTTGCCGGCATCGCGCCGGGCGCGCGGGTCGTGCCGCTGGTCAATACCGGACGGCTGCCCATGGGCATGTCCATGCTCGGCCGCGTGCTGGATGGCGCAGGGCGTGCACTGGACGGCAAGGGCGGCATGAGAGCGGAGGATTGGGTGCCGATGGACGGCCCCGTTATCAACCCGCTCAAGCGCCACCCCATCAGCGAGCCGCTGGATGTCGGCATCCGCAGTATCAATGGCTTGCTGACCGTCGGTCGCGGTCAGCGCCTAGGCCTATTTGCCGGCACCGGTGTCGGCAAGTCGGTGCTGCTGGGCATGATGACGCGCTTCACCGAGGCCGACATCATCGTCGTCGGCCTGATCGGCGAGCGGGGGCGAGAGGTCAAGGAATTCATCGAGAACATCCTCGGCGAGGAAAGCATCAAGCGCTCCGTGGTGGTGGCATCGCCGGCTGACGAAGCGCCGCTGATGCGCCTACGCGCCGCGCAGTACTGCACGCGTATTGCGGAGTACTTCCGCGATCAGGGCAAGAACGTGCTGCTGCTGATGGACTCGCTGACGCGCTATGCCCAGGCCCAGCGCGAGATCGCCCTGGCCATCGGCGAGCCGCCGGCGACCAAGGGCTATCCGCCTTCGGTGTTCGCCAAGCTGCCGAGTCTGGTCGAGCGCGCCGGTAATGCCGAGCAGGGCGGCGGCTCGATCACGGCGTTCTACACCGTGCTCTCCGAGGGTGACGACCAGCAGGACCCGATCGCCGATGCCGCTCGCGGTGTACTCGACGGCCACATCGTGCTGTCGCGCCGTTTGGCCGAAGAAGGCCACTATCCGGCTATCGACATCGAAGCCTCCATCAGCCGAGTCATGCCGCAGGTGGTGAGCGCCGAACATGTGCGTGCGTCGCAGCGTTTCAAGCAGCTCTGGTCGCGCTACCAGCAGAGCCGCGACCTGATCAGTGTCGGCGCCTATGTGCCAGGTGGCGATCCGGAAACGGATATGGCCATCGCGCGCCAGGCCGAGATGGTGAGCTACCTGCGCCAGGGCCTCGATGAAAGCGAGGACCTGACGCGCAGCGCCGCGCAACTCGCAGCGGTGTTCAATCCACGGCAGGGCGGCTAACCGATGGCGGCCAGTCGGGCGGCGCGCCTGGCGCCGGTCATCGAGATGGCCGAAAAGGCCGAGCAGGAGGCCGCGCGGTTGCTGGGCCAGGGCCAGACTCAGCTGAATCAGGCCGAGGCCAAGCTCGGTGAGCTGGAGCAGTACTTCAGCGACTACCAGCAGCAATGGATGCAGCAGGGCAGTCAGGGCGTCTCGGGGCAGTGGCTGATGAATTACCAGCGCTTCCTGTCGCAGCTGGAGTCGGCCATCGGGCAGCAGCAGCGCAGCGTCAACTGGTACCGCGACAATCTGAAGAAGCTGCGCCAGCAGTGGCACCAGCGCCATGCGCGCGTCGAAGGCCTGAGCAAGCTGGTCGAAAGCTATCAGAAGGAGGCGCGGATCGCGGCGGACAAGCGCGAGCAGAAGTTGCTCGACGAGTACGCCCAGCGGCTGTCCGGGAGAACGCGTGAGCAGTGATCCAGCCACGGTCTCAGGCCGGATTCGTGCTTGCCGTACCGCTGCTTGGATGATAAATCTTGACCGCGTTTCAGCGCGGCGACCGCCAACAGCTCGTTTCAGCTGCCATCTGGCTCTTCCGAGGATAAGTCTCAGAACCGGATGGCCGCCTTTCAGCCGGTACACGGCTGTTCATTTCGCTTATCGCGACGGCTGCTCGCAAGCCGCTTTCAAGACGTACCGGATCAGGAGTGCCACATGACCATTACCTCGCAGCCTTCGACGGATGGCCAGGAGTTGACCATATCCATCAGCGGACGCTTCGACTTCAATGCGCATCAGGCCTTCCGTGATGCTTACCAACGTCAGGACGTGAATCCGCAGCGTTATGTGGTCAATCTGCAAGGCACCACTTACATGGACAGTTCGGCGCTGGGCATGCTGCTCTTGTTGCGCGATCACGCCGGTGGCGACGAGGCGGACATCCGTCTGCTCAACTGCAATGGCGACGTGCGCAAGATCCTGTCGGTGTCGAATTTCGAACAATTATTCGTGATCGCCTGACATGCCCATGCGGCTGTCGATCCTGATCGCCGAGGACAGCCCGGTCGATCGGATGCTGCTTTCCACCATCGTTGCCAAGCAGGGCCACCGGGTGCTGACGGCAGCCGATGGGCAGGAGGCGGTCGAGCTGTTTCAGGAGGAGCGGCCGCAGCTGGTGCTGATGGACGCGCTGATGCCGGTAATGGATGGCTTCGAGGCGGCGCGGCGCATCAAGCAACTGGCCGGCGATGAGCTGGTCCCGATCATCTTTCTCACCTCGCTGACCGAGCACGAAGCGCTGGTCAGCTGCCTCGAGGCTGGCGGCGACGACTTCATCGCCAAGCCTTACAACCCGATCATTCTCGAAGCCAAGATTCAGGCCATGCATCGTCTGCGCCGCCTGCAGGCGACCGTGCTCGAGCAGCGCGACCTGATCGCCAGGCGCAATCAGCAGCTGCTCGACGAACATCGGGCCGCCAAGGCGATCTTCGACAAAGTCGCACATGCTGGTTGCCTGAGCGCGCCCACCATCCGCTTCCGCCAGTCGCCGCAGGCGCTGTTCAACGGCGACCTGCTGCTGGCGGCGCAGGCCCCGGCGGGGCAGATGTTTGTCCTGCTCGGCGATTTCACCGGCCACGGGCTGCCCGCCGCGATCGGGGCCATGCCGCTGGCGGAAACCTTTTACGGGATGGCGGCGAAAGGCTATTCGAGCACCGACATCCTTCGAGAGATGAATGCCAAGCTCAAACAGATCCTCCCGGTGGAAATGTTCTGCTGCGCGACGCTGCTCGATATCGATCCCAAACAGGGCAGCCTGCGGGTGTGGAACGGCGGTTTGCCCGACGGTTACCTGATCGGCGCGGCCGGCCGGCGCACGGCCCTGGCATCCCGTCACCTGCCGCTTGGTGTCGTCTCCCCGGCGGCGCTGGACGACAAGTTCGAGCATTACCCCTTGGCCCCCGGCGACCGGCTGTTGCTGCTGTCCGACGGCGTGGTCGAGAGTCGCAATGCCAATGACGAGCTGTTCGGCGAGCAGCGCCTGCTCGCCGTGCTGGACGCCAACGACGATCCGGCACGGCTGTTCGACGAGATCGAGCAGGCGCTGCTGGATTTCCACGGCCAGCAGCACGACGATCTGAGCCTGGTCGAGGTCGTAGTCAGCCCGGAGGTGATCACGATGCCGTCGATTGCCCCGGCCACCGCGCACCGCTCACGGCCGATGGACTGGTCGATTCGGCTCGAGCTGCGTGCCGACAGCCTGCGCAGCGGCAATCCATTGCCTTCGTTGCTGCAGATCCTGCTGCAGGTCAATCAGTTGCGCTCGCGTGTCGGTGAGATCTACACCGTATTGGGCGAGCTCTATTCCAATGCCCTGGAGCATGGTGTGCTCGGCCTCGATTCGAGCCTCAAGTGTGATGCCGACGGTTTCAAGCATTACTACGACTTACGCCAACAACGCCTGCAGGCGTTGGTCGACGGTCATGTGCATCTGCAGCTGAACATCAAGACCGCCCCGCATGGAGGGCGCCTGCGCATCGGCATCAGCGACAGCGGCTCGGGCTTCGACGTGTCGCGCGCGTTGCAGGCGCAGTTTGGCAGCGACCGCTTCAGTGGGCGCGGCTTGCATCTGGTGCGCCAGTTGAGCGACCGATTCGACTGGCAGTCGGATGGGCGCGGGCTGAGCGTGGAGTTCATCTGGCAGGCTGAGGCATAATCGTCCGCTTTCATTCAGGGGTGTACCGGTGTCCAACGCTCATCTCGACAGCGCCGTGCTGACCACGCTGCAGGACGTGATGGAGAGTGAGTATCCGGCGCTGCTGGATACCTTTCTTGCCGACTCCGAGGAGCGCGTTCGGCTGCTCCGCCAGGCCTGTCTCGACGACCAGTCTGAAACCTTGCGGCGTGCTGCGCACAGCTTCAAAGGCAGCTGCAGCAACATGGGCGCGACACTGCTGGCCGACCTCTGCCAGGAGCTCGAGAGTGCCGCTCGGGAGGAGAACCTCGCCCAGGCCCCGGCGCTCATCGAATCCATCGAGCGGGAGTTCGCCATCGTCGGCATTCTGTTCCGCGCCGAGCGCCAGCGCCACGGCTGAGTGGCCAAATCTCTGACGCCGGTGCCCTCTAACAGCAGAGCCGCTGCCACCGGGCCGTCGTTTCTGTTCATGTCAGCGCGCTTCCCCGGCGTTTTTCCGGCATTCATGCCGCTGGCCCGGAACTTGCTCTGCTTCCGCCACGATCCATCCGTAGCGGAATGACCTCATGGCTGTTTCCCCCGACCTGTTGCTTAGATCCCCATCCGTCGACGCACGTCCCAAAGCGGCGGCCAAAGCGCCAGAAGCACCGCGCGAAGGGCGAGACAGCGGCAGCGCCAGCTTCTCCGATGTCTACGCCAAGGAGCGTCAGACGAAACCAGCCGAGCGCCCGGTGCGCAACGAGGCCAGCCGCGACAAGCCGGTCGAGGACAAGCGCGAGCAGGAAACGGCGGAGGCGACCACCGACGAGAAGCCGGCGGTTGCCGAAAGCGGCAATACCTTGCCTCCCGAAACGCCGGCTGAGGACATTCCGGAGGCGGAGCTCGATCCAATGCTGCTGCTTGGTCTTGGCACGCAGTTCGTGGCGGAGTCCGAAGCCCAGCCTGAAACCGAGGTCGATGCTGTCTCCCTGCTTCCGGGGCTGCCGACGGCCGCTGCCGGCATCGCCGGCGATGAGGCCGTCGATGCGGACGAAGCAACACTGGCCGGCATGCGTACGCTGACCGAAACCCCGGCAGCTATGCAGAAGACGGCCCAGCAGCAATTGCAGAACCCGCTGACCGATGCGCAGGCGAAGGCCTCGGCTGACGATGGCTTTGCCAGCGCGTTGCTGGCGAGTCAGGACGCGGGTGAGGGCGAAGAGCTCGATGTGGAATTGCTGACCAAGGACCTGCTGGAAAGCGTGGAGGCGCCAAAGGAGAGTCGTGCCAGCGCCAGCGAACTGGCTGCGGGACGCCTCAACCCCTTGAGCCAGGCCATCGCTCAGCAGGTGCAGCAATCGCAGCGTCCGCAACTGGTGCCGGGTCAACCTGTACAGATGCAGCAGTCCGGCTGGAGCGAGGCGGTCGTCGACCGCGTGATGTGGCTGTCCAGCCAGAATCTCAAGTCGGCGGAAATCCAACTCGATCCGGCTGAACTCGGTCGTATGGAAGTGCGTATCGACCTGACCAAGGATCAGGCGCAGGTGACCTTCCTCAGCCCGCATGCGGGAGTGCGCGACGCGCTGGAAGGGCAGATGCAGCGACTAAGGGAAATGTTCACCCAGCAAGGCATGAACCTGATGGACGTGAACGTATCCGATCAGTCGCTGGCGCGTGGCTGGCAAGGCGGAGCCGATGGTGGCTCCTCGCGGGGTGGAGCGTCGGGTGAGGGCGACCTGGCAGGCGATGAGGTGGAGCTCGGCGTGACGGAAATCGCCTCCAGTCGTACCGCCGGTGACCGCGGACTCGTCGACTACTACGCCTGAGCCATCCGCTTTGAGGGATAATCCGGCGCCGCCGTTCAGGTGCGCGTCGGTTTTCCGCCGCCCGTCGCTGCAATCGCTTTCGCGTCGCCTATCCAGGCGTTATCTCCATCCTTTTCCTGATACCTTGTGAGCGCACTGCCTGGATCCCGAGGCTGCGCCGTACCGGCGTGCATTGACGTTGGCACAGCTGTTGCTCCTAAC
>DNMQ01000277.1 GCA_003488145.1 Pseudomonas sp. | reverse complement strand
TGTTCACCCCGACCGAAGCGGCGGTGGTCGCCGCCGTCTATGCCCTGGCCGTTTCGACCCTGCTGTACCGCGAGCTGAACTGGGCCGGGCTGGTCGAGGTGCTGACCCGTGCCAGCCGCACCACGGCCTCGGTGATGTTCCTCTGCGCCGCCGCGACGGTGTCGGCGTACATGATCACCCTGGCGCAGCTGCCCGACGAGATCGCTGCAATGCTCGGCCCGCTGGCGCAGGACCCGAAACTGCTGATGATCGCCATCATGCTGCTGATGATCGCCGTCGGCATGGTGCTGGACCTGACCCCGACCATCCTGATCCTCGGTCCGGTGCTGGCGCCGATCGCGATCAAGGCCGGCATCGATCCGGTGTACTTCGGTGTGATGTTCGTGCTGATCGGGTCCATCGGGCTGATCACGCCGCCGGTGGGCACGGTGCTCAACGTGGTCGGCGGCATCGGCCGACTGCGCATGGAAACCCTGGTGCGCGGCGTTATGCCGTTCTTCCTTATCTATCTGGTGATCGTCGGGCTGCTTATCGCCGTGCCCTCGATCATCACCGTACCCCTGGCCTGGCTGCGGTAACGCCGGTCGTGCAACCAAGCGCTCAACAAACCAACGTCCAACAACAAGAAGGTAACGCGACATGAAACGACTTCTCATCAGCACCCTGGCCGCCGCCTTGCTCGGCAGCACACTCAGCCTCGGTTACGCGCAGGCCGCGGACGACATCCGCCCACGCATGATCCGCTTCGGTTACGGCCTCAACGAAGACAGCAACCAGGGCAGGGCAGCCAAGCTGCTGGCCGAGGAGGTGGCCAAGGCCTCGGGCGGCAAGCTGAAGGTGCGCACCTTCGCCTCCGCCAGCCTCGGTTCGGACGACCAGATGCAGAACGCACTGATCGGCGGCGCGCAGGAGATGATGGTTGGCTCGACCGCGACGCTGGTCGGCATCAGCAAGGAGATGGCGGTGTGGGATACGCCGTTCCTGTTCACCGATCCGCGTCAGGCCGATCAGGTACTGGACGGCCCGGTCGGTCGGCAGGTGATGGACAAGCTCGAGGAGAAAGGCCTGGTCGGACTGGTGTACTGGGAAAATGGGTTTCGCAACGTGACCAATAGCGCCCGGCCGATCGAAAAGTACGAAGACTTCAACGGAATCAAGCTGCGCGTGATGCCCAATCCGGTGTTCATCGACACCTTCAAGCGCATGGGCGCCAATGCGGTGCCGCTGCCGTTCTCCGAGCTGTTCACCGCGCTGGAAACCAAGGCAGTCGACGGCCAGGAAAACCCCTACAACACCATCCTCTCGTCCAAGTTCTATGAGGTGCAGAAGTACCTGAGCGTGACCAATCACGTCTACAGCCCCTGGATCGTCACGGTGTCCAAGCGCTGGTGGGACGGGCTGTCCGCGACCGAGCAGGGCATCCTCATGGACGCTGCGGAAAAGGCCCGCGATGCCGAGCGCGAGGACACCCGTCGCGAGGCCAGTCAGGCGCTGGCGGCGCTGAAGGAACGTGGCATGCAGATCAACGAGGTCAGTCCCGAGGAAATCCAGCGCATGCGTGAGCAGGCGCAGCCGGCGATCCAGACGGTGATCGATGCGGTCGGCCAGGACCTGTTCGATCAGGTGCAGGCCGAAGTGGAGAAAGCGTCCCAGTAGGGTGCTGCCTTCCATACCGCTGATAGAATTCGCCGCCTTCAGATGCTGGATTGATCATGACCACACGCCGACGCCGCTCTGCCGAGCGGGTAACCCTCTCGGATGTCGCACGTAGCGCCGGCTGCTCGCTGATGTCGGCATCCCGCGCGCTGTCGCAACCGGATCTGGTTTCCGATGCATTGCGTGAGCGTGTCGAGCAGGCGGTCAAGGCGCTCGGCTATGTGCCGCATCCGGCGGCGCGCAGCCTGGCCAGTTCGCGCTCCAATCTGGTGGCGGTGATCATCCCCTCGCTGTCCAACGCGGTGTTCGTCGACACCGTCGAGGCCATCCAGCGAGTGCTGATGCCGGCGGGTTACGAAATGATGATCGGCGTCAGCCACTATCGGCCCGAAGAGGACGAACGGCTGCTGCGCGCCTATCTGGCCCATCAGCCGGCCGGCCTGCTGATCACCGGGTTCGAGCGCAGCGATGCCGCCCGTGCAGTGCTGGCCAACTACACCGCACCGATGGTTACGCTGATGGAGCTGAGCGAGCGGCCGGATGACTATTGCGTCGGCTTCTCGCAACTGGAAGCTGGCGTCGCCATGACCCGCACCTTGCTCGAGCGCGGTTACCGCCACGTCGCATTCGCCGCCGCTCAGCTGGACCCGCGCACCCTGCAACGCGCCGAAGGCTACCGTCAGGCCATGCGCCAGGCGAGTCGCTATGAGCCAACTCTGGAATTGCTGACGCCGCAGCTGTCGTCCATCGGCCTCGGCGCGGAGTTGCTGGATCGGCTGCTGGCGCAGCATTCGCAGATCGACGCGGTGTTCTTCAACAACGATGACCTGGCCCTTGGCGCCCTGTTTCGCGCCCATCAGCTGGGGCTCGAAGTGCCGGGGCGGCTGGCGATTGCCGGTTTCAATGACCTGCCGGCGGCGGCCTGGATGCATCCGGCGCTGAGCACCGTGCGCACCCGCCGCGGCGAGATCGGCGAGCTGGCGGCGCAGATGCTGCTGAGCCTGATGCGAGGTCAGCAGCCTGCCGAGCGTTGTATCGATGTAGGTTTCGAAGTGGTGATGCGCGACAGCGCCTGAGGCGGGCTTTCACCCGCCAGCGCGTCAGAGATCCTGCTGCGCGGTGACCTGCTGCGCGATCTCGATCATCTGCTCGCGCATCCAGCGGTTGGCCGGGTCCTGATCGGTGCTTTCATGCCAATAGATGTGGGTTTCCAGCGGCATGATGTCTACCGGCAGATCGACCTGGTGCAGGTTGTG
>DNMQ01000285.1 GCA_003488145.1 Pseudomonas sp. | reverse complement strand
AACGCGAAAGGTTGTAAGAGCATTTGAGGAAAGATGACCGAGATCAAGAGTACCACTGCCCTGCCCCCAAGCAGCGCGCCGCGCCAGGCGGCAGCGGCGAATGACCTCGCTTTGAAACTGCTGCAACCGATGCAAGGCCTTCTGGCGGCTGGCGAAAACGCCGAAGCGGAGGTAGTCAGCATCAGGGAAGCGGCGCAGGCATTTCGGCTGGTGCTGCGGCTGACCATGGGCAGCGGCCGCCAGGCGACCGTCGAGGTCAGCAGCAACAAGGCACCGCCACCCGGCACCGCGTACGTCATCACCGCCCTGTCCGACACCCGGTTGCTGGCCACTCCACAGATCGCCGGGCGCCAGCCCGCCTCGATGATCGACCTTCAACAACTGCCGGTCGGCAGCGTCATCCAGGGCCGTGTCGTGGCGACCAGTCAACAACAGTCGGAGGACGGGCAGAAGATCTTCAAGGCGGTCATCAGCCTGCTCAACAGCCCCGTCGCTGGACAGAAGCTGAATATCGAATCAGCCAACCCGCTGGCACTCGGCAGCCTGCTGACAGCGCAGGTCAAGGGCGACCAATCCCTCGCATTCCTTCCGCTGAGCGGGCGCCTCGATCAGCTGCATCTCGGCGAGCAACTGGGCGCCCAACACAACCGCCAGGCCTCGCTGGAAGGCCTGTTCAAGGCTCTACAGGGTGGTACCGGGGCTCTCCCCGAGGGGCTGCGCGGCGCCGCCGAAAAACTGCTGGGGCTGATACCCGAAATGCAGCAACTGGGCGATGCCAAGGCACTCGCCGCAGCGCTGGCAAGGAGCGGCGTGTTCCTTGAGGCGCGCTTGCTGGCCGGACAAACCGAAGGACTGCAGGGCGACCTCAAGGCCGGGCTGCTGCGCCTACTGGCGCAAATGCCCAATCTTCCAGGTAGCACGCCGCTGGCCAGCGCCCAGGCCAGTGCCGCCATGGGCCAGGCGTTGCCTGCATTTGCGCGGCAAGCGCTGGGCTCCCTGGCGCAAAGCAATGTCCGTCAGCTCGCGCTGGGGTTCCCGCTACCAACCCGATTGCCGCCTGGCCTGGAAGGAGAAGCCGACCTCGAAATGCTGCTCAAGCTCGCAGCCGCCGCGGTATCCAGGCTGCAGACCCATCAACTGTCCAGTCTCGCGCAGACACAAATCGGCCCGGACGGCGCCCTCCTCACCACCTGGCAGCTGGAGCTGCCAATGCGCGACCAGCGAGATATCGTGCCGCTGCAAATCAAGCTGCAGCGCGAAGAAGAGCCTAGAAAGCAGGAAAAGGAGCGTGGCGAGCCGCTCTGGAAGATCGAACTCGCATTCGATGTCGCACCACTCGGGCCACTGCAAGTTCAAGCACAGTTGACGCGCGGCACCCTCACCAGCCAGCTGTGGGCCGAGCGCAGTGCCACGGCCCAGTTGGTGGCGACCGAACTTACCCATCTGCGTGAGCGCCTACAGGCAGCCGGGCTGAGTGTCGGAGAACTGAGCTGCAGGCAAGGAACGCCACCGCAGGGTCCGAGCACCAATCTGGAGCAACGCTTCGTGGACGAAAAGGCATGACCGACAAGCAGCCACGCCAGGCAATCGCGCTCAGCTATGACGGTGTCAACGCGCCAAGTCTGAGCGCCAAGGGTGATGACGAGCTGGCGGAGACGATCCTCGCCATCGCTCGGGAACATGAGGTGCCGATCTACGAGAACGCCGATCTGGTGAGATTGTTGGCGAAACTGGAGCTGGGCGACGAGATCCCGGAAGCGTTATACCGCACCATCGCGGAGATCATCGCCTTTGCCTGGTATCTCAAGGGCAAATGCCCACCAGGGTTCCACGAACGGAGCGCAGGCGAACCAGCGCCGCCCCTGCCACAACTCAGTGGGCCTGCGCGTTGAGTACGACGGCTGCACGATCTTCACCAGTGACCTGAGGGAGATCATGCAGCTGCCAGGCGAAATAGCCAGCACGGAAATAGAACACCCGCTGGTAGCCCCAGGCCACGGCCATTCTTGCGGCTTCCGCGCTACGCGGGCAGATTTCGCTGTCGCAGTAAATCACCAGCGGAAACTCACGCGGCCACTCCGGCCCGGCCAGGCTTACGAAATCACTGGCCAGATCGAAGTGCACGGCGCCTTCCACGTGGCCCCATAACCATTCGCGGTCGGCACGCACATCGATGAAGACGGCGCCCAGCTCATGAAGGCGCTTGGCTTGAAAGACGTTTACGGTCATTGCACCGTCCACATCGTCTGGCGCCTCGACGGCCTGAGCGCCAAGCGAAACCATGAACAGCAACAGAATGAGAGTAAGCCGCATCATTGCCCTCCTCGCCCCAAGCATGGGACCTGGACAAGCTCAGCAATGCCAAGCTGATACGGATTGGAATGTGCAGGGTGTGGGAGGTTCCGGCACAAGGCCCGGAAGGGACGACCAGTCGACGGAAAAACCGCAATCAGGGTTTCTTGCGAGCCTGATGCAGTTTGCTCATCAGCTCGGCTTCGGATTGCGACAGGCCACAGGACTGCGTCAGGTCGTCGACGCTTGCGCCCATGCCGACCAGTTTGGCCGCCTGGGAGAAGGAGAAGTTGTTGGGGTCGCGCTGTTCCAGCTGGGTGAGCTTGTCCGGCAACGGCGCCAGCGTGCGACTCAGCTCACGCAACTCATCACCCATGCGCAAGCTGCCTTCCAGATAGGCATCCAGGCGGCTGCTCAGCTCCTTGATGCGCTTATCCCTGTTCGCATCGCGTTGCTGCTGTTGTTCGGTCAGAAACCGCTGCCGCCTGAGCAGCCACAGGCAGAAGCCCAGCAGCCCAAGACAGCAGAAGGCCAGCGCAACCAACGATGCGACCAGCGACGCGATCAGCATGTATCAGATGCTCTCAAGCTCGGCCCATTCTTCTTCGCTCATCATCTTGTCGAGTTCGACCAGTATCAGCAGCTCGCCGTTCTTGTTGCAGACGCCCTGGATGAATTTAGCCGACTCATCATTACCGACATTGGGCGCAGTTTCGATCTCGGATTGGCGAAGATAGACCACCTCGGCAACGCTATCGACCATGATGCCGATGACCTGACGATCCGCCTCGATGATCACGATTCGAGTATTGTCCGATACCGACGCGGTTTCCAGACCGAAACGCTGACGCGTGTCGATCACCGTCACCACATTGCCGCGCAGGTTGATGATGCCAAGCACATAGCTCGGAGCACCCGGTACCGGCGCGATCTCGGTGTAACGCAACACCTCCTGGACCTGCATCACGTTGATGCCGTACGTCTCGTTGTCCAGACGGAAGGTCACCCATTGCAGTACAGGATCTTCGGAACCCTGCGCAGACGTCATCTTCATAGCCCCACCTTCTTCAGTTACCGCAATGGCGGTCGATTCTATCGCCGGGCCGCGCAACAGGCGCGACCGTCAATTGTTTGCTTTCAATGCGTCCGCGGCTTCGTCGCGCCCTGCATCTGTTTCACAGCGCCACTGGCGATCAGCTCGGCCAGCGCAGTCACGTCGACCAGCGCGCACATATGCTCGATTACCGTACCGGCCAGCCATGGACGCTGACTGCGCTGCGTACGCCACTTGACCTCACTGGGGTCGAGGCGAATCGAGCGACTGACCTGATGGACCGCCAGCCCCCATTCGTAGCCCTGAACCGAGATCACGTACTGCAACCCCTCGCGGAAGTCGTCACGGTACCGATCAGGCATCACCCAGCGCGCGGTGTCCAGCACCTTCAGATTGCCTGACTGGCTCGGCAGTATGCCAAGAAACCAGTCGGGCTGACCGAACAGCGGCGTCAGCTCATGCCCGGCCAGCGGATAGATGGAGCCCAGGCACACCAGCGGCACCGCCAGGGTCAACCCTGCCACATCGAACAGCAGACACTCGAAAGGCTCCTCACCCCAACCCGGATGGGCGTCAGGCACGGCTTCGACTGGCTCGCTGGGCAGGTGCGGCGCAACCTCGAGCTCCACGACCGGCTCAAGAGTCGGCACCGAAGGCATCGTTAGAGGCGCTTCCACCACGGGCGGCGGCGCCGGCTGGACTATTTCAAGACGCGGCGGTTGGCTCTGCCGCGTATCACGCAGTTGCTCCTCGAGCACGGCCGCCTGGAATTCGTCCTGACTGACCGAGTCGGCCAGTTCGATGGCAGCGTCCTGCAACAGCCCATCGAGATAGGACTGCAGCGCCTGCTGGGATCGGGTTTCGGTTAGGACGGTGCGGCTCATGGAACGAACTCGTTATGAGAATCTGAACAGGCTATCGGCCACTGGCGCGACAAACTTGAGCTGGCAGGCGCCGAGCGGCATGGCACTTCACGCCACCTGCGGAGACACTTGCGACGCCAGCAGATGCTTGAGCAAGGCCCGATAGGCAAGAACCGCACGACTGGTCGGATCGAACTGCGAAGGCGTCAGGCCGGCGCGGCTGGCATCGCGCAGCCGCGTATCGACCGGGATGAACGCTGGCCAGAGATGATCGGCATAACCGGCTCGCAGTACCTTGAGCGTATTCATCGAGGCCTGGGTGCGGCGGTCAAACAAGGTCGGCACGATGGTGTAAGGCAGCGCTTGCTTGCGCGAACGGTTGATCATCGACAGCGTGCTGACCATTCGCTCGAGACCCTTCATCGCCAGAAACTCCGTCTGCACCGGAATCACCAGCTGCTGACTGGCAGCCAGCGCGTTGACCATCAGCACACCGAGCAGCGGCGGGCTGTCGATGATGGCGTAATCGAAGTCCTGCCAAAGCTGCGACAGGCTCTTGGCAATGACCAGCCCGAGGCCGTTCTGCCCGGGCGACTGGCGCTCGAGTGTCGCCAGCACGGTACTGGAAGGCATCAGCGAGATACGCTCGTGACTGGTGGCCAGCAGCAGCTGCCACGGCAGGCCATCCGGCACGGTACCCTGGTGCTGGAAGAGATCGAAGACGCTATGGTCCAGGTTGTCGGGATCATGCCCGAAATAGCTGGTCATCGACCCATGCGGATCCAGATCCAGCACGACGACGCGCTTGCCGGAATCGGCCAGCAAGCCCGCCAGTGCGATCGACGTAGTGGTCTTGCCCACCCCACCCTTTTGATTGGCTACAGCCCAGACTCTCATTGATCTTCCACCCGGCGAAGCTGACCGGAACGGCATTGCCTGAAACGGCAAAGCGACGGTGTTTTGACGACTGCGCCCTGAAGCGCTTACATGGACACAGCCGGTGCAGATTGTGTGCCAGCCCGACGCAACGCATCGTCAGGCCGTACGTTGCTGCTGCCCATTCCGGTGACACTCCGGCGCACATCGAGATTGCGCGATACCACCAGAATCACCCGCCGGTTGCGCGCCCGGCCTTCGGCCGTCGCGTTGTCCGCCACGGGCTGAAATTCGCCATAGCCCACCGCTGCCATCCGCGAAGGGTCCACCCCCTGCGCTGCAAGCATCCTCACAACGCTGCCAGCGCGGGCTGCGGACAGCTCCCAGTTGGTAGGGAACTGGCTGGTGCTGATTGGCAGATTGTCGGTAAACCCTTCGACATGGATCGGGTTGTCGAAAGGGGCCAGAATTCCGGCGACCTTGTCGATCAGCAGAAATGCCTGGTCGTTGGGAAGCGCATCGCCGCTGGGGAACAGCAGGCTGGAGTTGAGTTCGATCTCGATCCACAGCTCATTGCCACGGATCGTCAGTTGCTCGTTGGCGATCAGCTCGCCGAACGTCTCGCGCATGCTCTGCGCAATTCGCTCCAGCGGATCGAGGGTCGGCTTCCCCGCCGACGAAGCAGGGCCCGACAGATCCTCGACCTGGGACACATCCGCCTCGGTGGTCCGAGGTCGCTCCTCACCGATGGGGATGGGCTGGACCGAACGATCGACCTGATTGAACACGCCGACCAGCGAATCGGAGAGGATCTTGTACTTGCCCTCGTTGATCGAGGAGATCGAGTACATCACCACGAAGAAGGCAAATAACAGCGTGATGAAGTCGGCGTAGGAAACCAGCCATCGCTCGTGATTCTCGTGCTCTTCCGGTGGTCTGCGTCTGGCCATGGCGGTCAGTCCATGAAGCCTTGCAGCTTCATCTCGATGGAACGCGGATTTTCGCCCTCGGCGATGGACAGCACGCCCTCCAGCAGCATCTCGCGATAGGCGGTCTGCCGCTGGACGACGCTCTTCAGCTTGTTGCCGACCGGCAGCACCAGCAGGTTGGCGAAAGCGACGCCATAGATGGTCGCCACGAACGCAACGGCGATGCCGCTGCCCAGCTGGCTGGGATCGGCCAGATTGCCCATCACGTGGATCAACCCCATTACCGCGCCGATGATGCCGATGGTCGGCGAGTAGCCACCCATGCTCTCGTAGACCTTGGCCGCGCGCAGGTCACGCCCCTCCTGGGTATACAGATCGACCTCGAGGATGCTGCGGATCACTTCCGGCTCGGCGCCATCGACCAGCAGCTGCAGGCCCTTGCGTGCGTAAGGATCGGGCTCCGTCTCGGCGACCGGCTCGAGGCCGAGCAACCCCTCCTTGCGCGCAGTATTGCTCCAGGTAGTGACCATGAGGATGCCGCGCGCGAGATCGATCCGCGGCGGAAAGAATATCCAGCGACCAATACTCATCGCCCGCATGAACACGGCGATGGGCGTCTGCAGCAGGACGGCACCCAGGGTACCGCCAAGCACGATCAACGCGGCCGGCCCATTGAGCAGCGCCGAGATATGGCCGCCCTCGAGAAAATTGCCCCCAACGATGGCGACGAACGCCAACAGCAGCCCGATCAGGCTGAGCACGTCCATTAGAGGCGGGCCTCCATCAGATGCACGCCTCGGCCAGATTGCGACCGATATCGTCGAGCCCGTAGACCGCATCACTCAGGTTGGCTTTGACCACCGCCATCGGCATGCCATAGATCACGCAGCTGGCTTCATCCTGCGCCCACACCTGGCTGCCGCTCTGCTTGAGCAACCGTGCGCCTTCGCGACCATCGGCACCCATGCCGGTCAGCACCACCGCCAGCACCTTGTCGTGAAACGACTTGGCGGCCGAACCGAAGGTAACGTCGACGCAAGGCTTGTAGTTGAGGCGATCATCGCCCGGCAGGATGCGGACCGCACCGCGGCCATCGATCATCATCTGCTTGCCACCCGGTGCCAGCAAAGCAAGCCCCGGACGCAGCACGTCGCCGTCCTCGGCTTCCTTGACACGAATGCGGCAAAGCTTGTCCAGACGATCGGCGAAGGCTTTGGTGAACGCGGCCGGCATGTGCTGGATGAGCACGATCGGCGCGGGGAAATTCGCCGGGAGCTGAGTGAGCACACGCTGCAGCGCCACCGGACCGCCAGTAGACGTACCGATGGCCACCAGCTTATACGCCTTGCGCTTGGGCGCCGGCGAACGAGCTGCCGGCGCAGCGGGCGCTGGCGCTGTAGCGCCGGTCCGAGGCGCTGCAGTAGCCAATGTCGAGGCAGTGCCACGCGCGGATACCGGCGGCGTACTTACGCTCGAGGTACAGAACGTGCTGTAGCGCCGGTTGCTGCGCGAAACGGTATGTACCTTCTCGCACAGCAGCTGCTTGACCTTATCCGGGTTACGCGAAATGTCTTCGAAGTTCTTCGGCAGATAGTCGACGGCGCCGGCATCCAGTGCATCGAGGGTGACCCGAGCGCCTTCGTGCGTCAGCGAGGAAAACATCAACACCGGTGTGGGGCAGCGCTGCATGATCTGCCGCACCGCCGTGATGCCGTCCATCATCGGCATCTCGTAGTCCATGGTGATGACATCCGGCTTCAACGCCAGCACCTGGTCGATCGCCTCGCGTCCATTGGTGGCGGTGCCGACGACCTGGATATTCGAATCAGAGGAAAGGATTTCCGAGACGCGCCGACGAAAGAAGCCGGAATCGTCGACGACCAGGACCTTGACTGCCATACATCACTCCTAGCGGCAGCGCTCCCATCCGAGGTAAGCGCTGCCTGACTGAATCAAATCCTGCGTGCGTAGCGCTTGAGCATGCTGGGAACATCGAGAATCAGCGCGATGCGGCCATCGCCGGTGATCGTCGCACCGGACATGCCAGGCGTACCCTGCAGCATCTTGCCAAGCGGCTTGATGACCACTTCTTCCTGTCCCACGAGCTGATCGACGACGAAGCCGATGCTCTGATTGCCGACGCTGAGAATTACTACATGGCCTTCACGCTGCTCTTCCTGAGCCGCATCGTGGACCAGCCAGCGCTTGAGGTAGAACAGCGGCAGCGCCTTGTCGCGGACGATCACCACTTCCTGGCCATCGACGACGTTGGTCCGCGACAGGTCGAGGTGGAAGATCTCGTTGACGTTGACCAGCGGGAAGGCGAAGGCCTGGTTGCCGAGCATGACCATCAGGGTCGGCATGATCGCCAGGGTCAGCGGCACCTTGATCACCACCCGCGAGCCCTGGCCCTTGGTGGAGAACACGTTCACCGTGCCGTTGAGCTGGGAAATCTTGGTCTTGACCACGTCCATGCCGACACCGCGGCCGGACACGTCGGAAATCTCGGTCTTGGTCGAGAAGCCCGGCGCGAAGATCAGGTTGTAGCACTCCAGGTCGCTCAGGCGATCGGCGGCATCCTTCTCCAGCATGCCTTTCTCGACGGCCTTGGCGCGCAGGACGTTGGCATCCATACCCTTGCCGTCATCACTGATGATCAACAGGATATGGTCGCCTTCCTGCTCGGCGGAAAGCACTACCCGCCCGGTACGCGGCTTGCCGGCGGCTTCGCGCTCCTCGGGCATCTCGATACCGTGGTCGACCGCGTTGCGCACCAGGTGCACCAGCGGATCGGCCAGGGCTTCGACCAGGTTCTTGTCGAGATCGGTTTCTTCACCGACGAGCTCAAGGTTGATCTCTTTCTTCAGGCTGCGAGCCAGGTCGCGGACCAGGCGCGGGAAGCGCCCGAAGACCTTCTTGATCGGCTGCATGCGGGTCTTCATAACCGCACTCTGCAGATCGGCCGTCACCACGTCGAGGTTGGAGACGGCCTTGGCCATCGCCTCGTCGCCGCTGTTGGAGCCCAGGCGTACCAGACGGTTACGCACCAGCACCAGTTCGCCGACCATGTTCATGATCTCGTCCAGGCGTGCGGTATCGACGCGCACGGTGGTCTCGGCCTCGGCCGGAGGCTTTTCCGCCGGAGCAGCAGCGGCCGGCTTGCTCACCGCAGCTGCCGGAGCGGCCTTGGCCGGAGCAGCAGCAGGGGCAGGCTTGGGCGCCGGTTTGATCGGCACAGCCGCAGCAGGTTCAGCCGGGGTCTCTACGACCGCAGGCTCGAACTTACCCTTGCCATGCAGTTGATCGAGCAGTGCTTCGAACTCGTCGTCGGTGATCTCGTCAGCTGCACCAGCTGTAGCACCGCCCTTTGCCGGTTCGGCGCTTGCTGGCGCAGCGGGTTCAGCCGGGGCCGCTTCGAACTTGCCCTTGCCATGCAGCTGGTCCAGCAAGGCTTCAAATTCGTCATCGGTGATTTCGTCACTGGTCGGCGCAGCAACGAACTCGCTCTCGGCAGGCATCGAGGCACCCGCAGCGGCAGAGAATTGTCCCTTGCCATGCAGCTGGTCGAGCAGCGACTCGAATTCGTCGTCGGTAATCTCGTCGGTGGCAGGGCCAGTCGCTACTTCGGCCGCAGCCGGCTCGCTGGCGGACGGCTGAATGGCATCGAGCATCTGTTCGAATTCGCTATCGGCGCCCTCGGACCGGGGTTCGGCCACGACCTGCGGTTCGACTGCCGGCGCGGGCTCATCAGCCGAGGCTGGCTCCGCCAGACGTGCCAGCGCCGCAAGCAACTCACGCGAGGCTGGCGTCGGCTCGACGCGCTCGCGGACCTGACTGAACATCGCGTTCACGGCGTCGAGCGCCTGCAGAACGACATCCATCAGTTCGGAATCGACTCGACGCTCACCCTTGCGCAGGATGTCGAAGACGTTTTCGGCGATGTGGCAGCACTCCACCAGCTCATGCAGCTGGAGGAAACCGGCACCGCCCTTGACCGTATGGAACCCGCGAAAAATCGCATTGAGCAACGCCATGTCATCGGGGCTGCTTTCCAGCTCCACGAGTTGCTCTGACAATAGTTCGAGAATCTCGCCGGCCTCTACCAGGAAATCCTGGAGGATTTCTTCATCGGCGTCGAAGCTCATATTCACATCCCCTAAAAGCCCAGGCTTGAAAGCAGATCATCGACATCGTCCTGGCCGGAAACGACGTCTTCACGCATATCGGCATGCATCTGCGGACCTTCACCCTTGGAAGGCTCTTTTTCTTGTTTTTTCTTTTCCTGCTCGGCGCGCATCGCCTCGCGGTCATGCTGGATGCCTGCCACGCGATCGACCTGCCCCGCCATCAGGACCAGGTTAAGCAGGTTGCTTTCGAGTTCAGTGATGAGGCGCGTCACTCGCTTGATCACCTGCCCGGTCAGGTCCTGGAAGTCCTGCGCCAGCATGATTTCGCTGAGGTTCTGCGACAGCTGGCCGCCATCGTTCATGCTGCGCTGCAGGTACTGGTCGATGCGCTTGACCAGATCGCGGAACTGATCGGCATTCATCTCACGACGCATGAAACGCTGCCAGTCGGCTGTCAGGCTCTGCGCCTCATAGCTCACGTAGTTCACCAGCGGCGCTGATTCTTCGACCAGGTCCATGGTGCGGTTGGCAGCCTTCTCGGTCATCTCCACCACGTAGGACAGGCGATCGGTCGCGTCCGTGATCGGCGACGGATCGCCGCCAGTGGCGCAGGTGTCCATCTCGAGCTTGACGATGGCGTTGTGCAGCTCGCGTGTGAGCTTGCCAACTTCCAGATAAAGCCCGTGATTACGCACCTGATTCAGCTCATTGAACATCTGCGTCGCTTCATCGAAGCGGCCCTGCTGCAGACTTTCGATCAACTTGGGTGCATGCGCCTTCAGAGTCGCTTCGAACTCTGCCAGGCTTTGGTCTGCTTGCGTCATAGTGCCCTCGCGGCGTTGCTGCTTCAGCCGTTGACGCGCTCGAAGATCTTCTCGATCTTCTCCTTGAGCACCTGGGCAGTGAAAGGCTTGACCACATAGCCGTTAACCCCGGCCTGGGCGGCTTCGATGATCTGATCGCGTTTCGCTTCGGCCGTCACCATCAGCACCGGCAGGTGCTTGAGGCGCTCATCGGCACGCACGGTGCGCAGCAGATCGATGCCGCTCATGCCCGGCATGTTCCAGTCGGTCACCAGGAAGTCGAAGCTGCCGCTCTTGAGCATCGGCAGCGCGGTAGTACCGTCATCCGCTTCGGCGGTGTTGGTGAACCCCAGATCACGCAGGAGGTTCTTGATGATTCGTCTCATCGTCGAGAAGTCATCGACGATGAGGATTTTCATGTTCTTGTCCAAGTCGACCTCCGTAAGTCCCAAAATGCCTCAGCAAACCGAGCACGTCATACCGCAAACAATCGTTAATTGGCGCGCCATTCGCCGAGGCGCGCGCGCAAGCGCGCAGCGCACTGGCTATGCAACTGGCTCACACGCGACTCGCTGACACCCAGCACCTGACCGATTTCCTTCAAATTCAATTCTTCGTCGTAATACAGCGACAGCACCAGCTTTTCACGCTCGGGCAGGTTGGCGATGGCGTCGGCCAGCGCCTGCTGAAAACGTTCATCCTCGAGATCACGGAACGGCTCCGGGTGGAGACTGGCAGCGTCTTCCTCGAGCTCGCCATGATCGCCTTCCTGCAGCAGATCGTCGAAGCTGAACAGGCGACTGCCCAGCGTATCGCCCAGAATGCCGTAATACTCGTCGAGACTTAGCTTAAGTTCGGCCGCAACCTCGTGATCTTTAGCGTCGCGCCCGGTTTTAGCTTCGATCGCCCGGATCGCCTCGCTGACCATCCGCGAATTGCGATGCACCGAGCGCGGCGCCCAGTCACCCTTCCGGACTTCGTCCAGCATGGTGCCGCGAATGCGGATACCGGCGTAGGTTTCGAAGCTGGCACCCTTGCCGGCGTCGTATTTCTTAGCTGCTTCCAGCAGTCCGATCATTCCAGCCTGAATCAGATCGTCCACTTGCACGCTTGCAGGCAGACGCGCCAACAAGTGGTAAGCGATTCGCTTGACCAATGGGGCGTACTGATCGATCAGGCGGTACTGCGCATCCTTTGCCTGAGCCTTGCTGTAATACATAGCGGATCCGGCACCTGTCATTCGTGACTTTGAGAAGCGGGACTGATGAGGCGCTCCACGAAGAATTCGAGATGGCCGCGCGGCGTCGCGGGCAACGGCCAGGTATCGATCTTCTGTGCGATGGCCTTGAAGGCCAGCGCGCATTTCGAGCGCGGATAGGCCTCGTAGACCGCACGCTGTTTCTGTACCGCCTTGCGCACGGCCTCGTCGTAAGGCACGGCGCCAACGTACTGCAGCGCCACATCGAGAAACCGTTCGGTAACCTTAGTCAGTTTGGCGAACAGGTTGCGACCTTCTTGCGGCGCATGGGCCATGTTGGCCAACACGCGGAAGCGGCTGATGCCGTAGTCACGATTGAGCAGCTTGATCAGCGCGTAGGCGTCCGTGATCGATGTCGGCTCGTCGGTGACCACCAGCAGCACCTCCTGCGCGGCGCGCACGAAGCTGACTACCGAGTCGCCGATACCGGCCGCGGTGTCGATGATCAGCACATCGATCTCGTCGCCCATCTCGCTGAATGCCTGGATCAGCCCTGCGTGCTGCAGGGACGACAGTTGCACCATGCTCTGGGTACCGGACGCTGCCGGCACGATGCGAATGCCACCTGGCCCCTGGATGAGCACGTCACGCAGATCGCACTCGCCGGCGATTACGTCGGCCAGGGTGCGCTTGCTGGTCAGACCCAGCAGCACGTCGACGTTGGCCAAGCCGAGGTCGGCGTCGAGCAGCACCACGCGCCGACCGAGATCGGCCAGGGCCAGCGCCAGATTGACCGACACGTTGGTCTTGCCGACGCCACCCTTGCCGCCGGTCACCGCAATCACCTGTACGGGATTCATACCCATGTTCACACGCCTATATCTTGCTGGGGCCTTTCGGCCGGCGATGCGCACGCAGGGCACGCATCTGATTCATTCTGGTACCGCTGTCGCCTCATCATCCAGCCCGCCGTGACGAACCGTTGTACAACCCGGCGAACATATCGGCCATGGTTTCCTCGCTCGGTTCCTCGCCGGATTGCAAACTCACCGCACGGCTCACCAGCTGATGGCTACGCGGCAGATGCAGGTCGTCCGGAATGCGCGGGCCGTCCGCGAGGTAGGCTATCGGCAAGTGCTGGCTGATTGTGAGCCCGAGCACATCACCGAGGCTGCCTGCCTCATCCAACTTGGTCAGAATACAGCCCGCCAGGCCGCAACGACGATAGTTGTGCCATGCCGCCTTGAGCACCTGGCTCTGGCTGGTTGCCGCCAGCACCAGGTAATTCTTCGATTTGACGCCCTTGTCCGACAGCGCTTCGAGCTGCATGCGCAGCGTCGGATCGCTTGCCGGCAAGCCGGCGGTGTCGATCAGGATGATCCGCTTACGCGCCAGCGAGGCCAGCGATTTGCTCAGCGGCTGGCTAGGATCGATCTGCACCACCGGCACGTCGAGGATCCGGCCCAGTGTCTTGAGTTGCTCCTGCGCACCGATCCGATAATTGTCCATGCTGGCCAGTGCAATGCTCTGCGCGCCGTGTTTCAGCACGTAGCGAGCAGCCAGCTTGGCCAGCGTAGTGGTCTTACCGACGCCTGCCGGGCCGACCAGGGCGATCACACCGCCCTCTTCCAGCGGCTCGTTCTTGCTGACCTTGATTGCCTGCGCCAGATACGCCAGCACCATGCGCCAGGCCTGACGCGGCTCGTTGATACCGGCGACCTTTTCCAGCAGGCTACGCGACAACTCGGCCGGCAGGCCAAGACGCTGCAGGCGGCGCCAGAGGCCGGCCTGCTGCGGACGACGGCTCTGCTCCTGGCCCCAGGCGATCGAGCCGAGCTGCACTTCGATCAGCTCGCGCAGACCGTGCAATTCCGAGTACATCGCTTCGATGGCACGGAAATCGGCCGCAGGGGAAGGCTCGGCGACCGCCTCCGACTGCACCTTGCTGGCGGCTGCGGCGGGCTTCTCGTCAACCAGTTGACGATCCTGCATTTTCGCCCGCGGGGCAGTGCTCAGCTCGGCATGTGCATTGGCCAGGCGCGACTGCGTCTTGCGTAATTCGGCTTCCAGCGCCGGATTGGGCTTGTTGGCCGCCGGTGCGGACTGCATAGGGTAATCGAGCACAGCAGTCAGCTCGACGCCACCGGCCACCCGGCGATTGCCGATGATCACGGCATCGGCGCCCAGCTCGTCGCGGACCATTTTCATGGCGATGCGCATATCGGCGGCGAAGAAACGTTTGACCTGCATGGCCTGCACCCTCGGTTAATTCTGACCCACCGTCGAAACGATGGTGACCTGCTTGTTGTCCGGTATTTCCTGGTAGGCCAAAACATGAATGTTCGGCACCGCCAGACGCGCGAATCTCGAAAGCATCGCCCGTACCGGGCCGGCTACCAGCAACACCGCCGGTTTGCCGAGCATTTCTTGACGCTGTGCTGCTTCTACCAGGGACCTTTGCAACTTCTCGGCCATTCCCGGCTCCAGCAGAATGCCGTCTTCGGAGCCTTGCCCAGCCTTCTGCAGGCTATTGAGCAAAATCTGTTCCAACCGAGGCTCCAGGGTGATCACAGGCAGCTCCGACTCTAGTCCCACAACGTTTTGCACGATTGCGCGAGACAGTGCGACGCGCACCGCGGCCACCATTGCGGCGGGATCTTGACTCTTGGCGGCGGCATTGGCGATGGCCTCGGCGATGGTGCGGATGTCGCGCACCGGCACCTGCTCCTGCAGCAAGGCTTGCAGCACCTTGAGCAGCGTTGACAGCGAAACCATCCCGGGCACCAGCTCCTCGGCCAGCTTGGGCGAGCTCTTGGCCAGCAGCTGCAACAGTTGCTGGACTTCCTCATGGCCAAGCAGCTCATGTGCATGCTTGTGCAATACCTGATTGAGGTGGGTAGCGACCACAGTACTGGCATCCACCACGGTGTAACCCAGCGACTGCGCCTGATCGCGCTGACTCGCCTCGATCCAGACCGCCTCCAGCCCAAACGCCGGGTCTCTGGCGGTAATGCCGTTCAGCGGTCCGAACACCTGGCCCGGATTGATCGCCAGCTCGCGATCCGGATAGACCTCAGCCTCGGCCAGGCTCACACCCATCAGCGTCAAGCGATAGGCGTTGGGCAGCAGATCCAGGTTGTCGCGGATGTGAACCGAGGGCATCAGGAAACCCAGGTCCTGCGAGAGCTTCTTGCGCACCCCCTTGATACGCGCCAGCAGTTGCCCCCCCTGGTTGCGATCCACCAGCGGAATCAGCCGGTAGCCAACTTCCAGCCCCACCATGTCCACCGGCGTCACATCGTCCCAGCCCAGCTCCTTGGTTTCGGCCGCACGCTGGGCCGGGAGCAGATCCTGCTGTTTCTGTACTTCCTGCTCGGCCTTCTTCACGACCTGCTTCTGCCGATGCC
>DNMQ01000311.1 GCA_003488145.1 Pseudomonas sp. | reverse complement strand
ATGCCCAGCGCCGGGTCGAAGGTTTCCAGCGGCAGGTCGAGCAAGCCACCGGACGAATGCCCGAGCAGCAGTTCGGCGGCCTGATTGGCGTAGCGCACTCGGCTGTCCCAGTTGAGCCAGAGGATGCCGACAGTGCTGTGATCGAGACAGAACTGCGTCAGCCGCTGCGCTTCCTCGGCTGCCTCGCGCAGCTCGATGTCGCGGCGTGCGGTCTTCAGCCGACTTTCCAGCAGGCCATGCTGACGTCGCTGCCAGGCCAGCATCAGCAGGCAGGCCAGCAGCAATACGCCCAGCAGCAAGGCCAGGCTTCGCCAGTACCCGACCTCGCGCCCAAGGTCGATGCTGCGAGGCTTGAGCCATTGTTCCTGCAGCTGGCCGAACTCCCGAGCCGGGAACTGCCGCAGCGCGGCGTCGAGCACCGCGGCGAGCTCGGGGCTGTCGCGCCGCGAAGCGATCCGCAGCAGCTGCGGGTTGCCCAGGTCGCCGACCACTGCCAGGGCGTCGTATTCGAGCTGTTGCGACAGACGAGCGAACAGCGGCTCGTCGACAACCGCGTAGCTGGCCTTGCCCTCCAGTACCTGGCGCAAGGCATCGGCCTGGCTCGCCGCGGTGAGCACGGTGATATTTGGGTAGTTGCTGGCAAGGAACGCCCTGACCGGCCCCAGCCCCGCCGCGGCAACCAGCTCGCTGGGATGCAGGTATTCCAGGTCGACGGCGCGTGGACCACCGCGATCACCGACGATCAGCCGCGGGATGCGCAGGAAAGGATCACTGTAGCGCCACAGGCGCAACCCGGCCGGCGTCTGGCGCAGCCCGGGTGCCACGTCGATCCTGCCTTCCAGCGCCGCCTCCTGCAGTGCCGCCTCGTCGTTGAACCGGCGCCATTGCAGCCGCACGCCGAGTTCGGCGGCAAGCTGTTCCATCAGCTGCACATGGAATCCGGACAGGCGCCGCTGACGCTGGTCATATTCGGCATACGGCGCGCCCATCACCACGCCCACCCGCCATTCGGCATGCTGTTCGAGCCAGGCACGACTGGGGGCATCCAGCGACACGGCGCCAGCGGCAAACGGCGTGGCCAGGCTGAGCAGAAGAAAGAGGCGCAGGGATAGAGCGAACATATATTCACGCGATTGATGGGCGTGCCGACACGCTGTTGTAATGCATAACCCCTGCCGGCGCCAGCGTGGTGCCGGCCGCTATCCGGAGAGAGCCCATGTGCCGCCTGCCCGCTATCGTGCTCCTGCTCAGCGTTGCGCTCGGTGGCAGCCTGCCGTCTGTTGCTCAGGCTCAGGAGCCGGAAGCCGCCGAGCAGACGCCGGCGGATGAGCCAGCCTCCCGCCCGCGTCCGGCCCCGCAGGCCCGCGGCGAGGCATTGGCTGCCGGGCTGAAGCGGCAGCTCGAGACGGCGGCGCAGATCGAGCTGGGCGGCGACGACAGGTTTCTTGCGCTCTGGCAGCCAGCCAATACCGCCAAGCCCCGCGGCGTGGTGGTCATCGTGCCGGGCGAAGGCGAGACGGCCGACTGGCCGCGGGCAGTCGGCCCGCTTAGACGGGGCCTGGCGGCACATGGCTGGCATACCCTCAGCCTGACGCCCGACGATCCGGAGCTGAGTCCCGGCCCGCGCCTGCCGCCACCCGAGCCATCGGCTGCGGCCGATAAACCCACCGGGGGCAGCGACAGCGAGACCGAACAGCCTGCTGCGCCGCCCGATTCGGCTGGCTATCTACCCGAACAGACAGCCCCGGCGGACAGTGACGAGCCTGACGCGACTGCAGCCGAGCAGGATGCGCCGCGGCCCAGCCACGCCGAGCGCATGCAGGCGCGACTGGCGGCCGCCATCGAACATGCCCGGACCTTGCAGGCACCGACGATCACCCTGCTCGGCCATGGTACGGGAGCTTACTGGGCTGCCCGCTATCTCGCGCAGACACCGTCGAAGGAGATCGCCCAGCTGGTCCTGATCGATCCGCGCGCGCCGGCAGTCGCCGAGAAAGCCTTGGATGATGATCTGGCGAAGCTGGCGGTCAGCATCGGCGACTTCCACACTGGCGACCGCCCGGTTGCCCAGCGGCAGGCCATGCAGCGACGCAACGCCATGCGCCGCGCCGGACATCCGGATTATCGACAGGTCGCCCTGCCGAACCTGGGTGGCGGTCGCGACGCCGATCAGGAGCAGCTGGTGCGCCGGGTGCGCGGCTGGCTCGAGCGCAAGCCGGTGCGCTGAGCGCCTCAGCGAAAGCCGCGGCGCTCGCGGATCAGTGCATAAGCGCTGTGCAGCTCGCGGGTGCGCTCGGTCGCTTCGCGAACCTGCGCCGGGCTCGCTCCCGCGCCAGCCTGCTTGTCCGGGTGATGCTTGCTCAGCAGCCGGCGATACGCCCGTTTGATCAGCTGCGGGTCGCTGTCCTGACGCACGCCCAGTAGCTGCAGGGCCTGCTCGTAGGCTCCTCCTCGCCCGGCCGGCGCCTCGTTGCGCCGCGCTGCGCCCTGATCGAGCGCCGCCACCTCCGCAGCATCCCAACCCAGCCACTTGCCCCAGAGCAACACCAGCTCATGCTCCCGGGCGCCCATGCTTCCCTGTGCCCGCGCCATGCGCCAGCAGGCCTGGATCAGGCGGCGGCCTTCTTCACGCTGACCGCGGAGCCGCTGCAGGGTCACACGCAAGCCGTCGCCGCTGGCCTTGCCGCGATTGAACGCGGCGATGGCCAGCTGCTGCGCCGCTGCATCGAGGCCCTGGCGGCGCATCTCCTCGCGTGCTGCCTGGATATGAGCAGGACTGACACGCCCGCCGCTCTTGGCCAGGCGACCTAGCAAGAAGAACAGCAGCTCGTTGCCCTTCAGCGCCGGTTTGCCGGCCAGCCGCTCGCGCAGGCTGGCCCATGAGTCGAGCCCCAGACGGCGATCCAGCACCTGGCCCAGCAGACCGCCGAGCAGGGCACCGGGAATGCTGGCGAGCAACCAGCCGATCAACAGCCCCAGCAGGGTAATGGGCCAGAACATCTCAGCGCCGCGCCTCGAGTATCCGTTCGACTTCCGCCAGCCGTTCGTGGGTGCCGACGTCGATCCAGATGCCTGCGAAACGCTCGCCGCTCACCTGCTGGTCGGCCATGGCACGCCGCAACAGGGGGGCGAGCTTGAAGGCACCGGCCTGACAGCCTTCGAACAAGGCAGGATGCAGCACCGAGATGCCGCTGTAGGTCAGCGCGTCGCCCTCTCCTTCGGCTGTCACGACACGCTCGGCGGTCAGGTGGAAATCGCCGCCGGGGTTGTGAGGCGGATTGTCGACCAGCACCAGGTGGGCCAGCCCATCGAGCGGTTTGCGTAGCCGGGCGAAATCGTAGTCGGTCCAGATATCGCCGTTGACCACCAGGAA
>DNMQ01000290.1 GCA_003488145.1 Pseudomonas sp. | reverse complement strand
CGGCAGCGACAGCCCCGCCTCGCGTAATTGCTCGATCAGGCCGTTGAACTCGATCGGCTCGCCGCTCGGCCCTTGCGGGCGCACTTCGACATTGCCCTGGTCGTTGATTGCGAAATACCCAGCGCCCCAGTGGCGGATACCGTAGATGCTGCGGCTGTCGGCAGCGGTCCACTGGCTACCGTCGTCTTTACGTGTGCGTCGTACAGGCATCAAGGCCTCCCGGAAGAAATTGAGTGTTTCGCAGCGAGCAGACCGCGCGGCGAAGGCTATGCGGCTTCGACAGCCGATATGCGGAAAATGGTGAAAATCGGTGGAGGTGTAAACAGCGGTGCTCAGCCACCGGACTTCTTGGCCTTGAAGCCACGTTTGCTCAGCTCGTCGATCAGCAGCTGAACGTGATCGCCCTGAATCTCGATGACGCCATCCTTCAGCGCACCACCCGTGCCGCAGCGACGTTTCAGCGCGCTGGCGATCTCCTTGAGCTCGGTCTCGGGCAAGGGAACGCCACTGATGGTCGTCACCGTCTTGCCGCCCCGCCCCTTGCTCTCGCGGCGCACCCGCGCAATGCCGTCGCCTTCGGGCAGAACGCTCTGTTTGCAGATGCAACTGCCCAGCGGTTGACTGCACTCGGGACAATGCCGACCGGCATCGGTGGAATAGACCAGCCCGCTCAGGCCGGCCAGGGAAGTGGTTTTCTTCGCCACACAAACCTCACTCGCCAATCTGGCTCTGCCTGGCAGAGCCGAAGTGCCGGCTAATTTACCAGCAATGCGAGTTGGTAGCAGAACAGAGTCCGGGCGACGGATATGAAACCCGGACTGCTTGTGAAACCGGAGTACCGCGAAGGGCCGATCAGCTCTTCTGATCGGCGATACGCCCGGCCGGTGCATAGGGCGATGGATCCACGATCGGCGCCTGCTCAAGCATCAGATCGACAAGCAGCTGACAGGACGCCGGCGCCAGCACCAACCCGTTGCGGAAGTGCCCGCAGTTCAGCCACAGCCCGTCGAAACCGCTCACCTGCCCTATATAAGGCACGCCGTCCGGCGAACCGGGTCGCAGGCCTGCCCAGTGCTTAACCACTTGCGCATCGGCCAGCGCGGGCAACAGCTCGATCGCTGTTGCCCTGAGGCTTTCCAGCGCGTCTTCGGTCGGCGTCTTGTCGAAGCCGACATCTTCCAGCGTGCTGCCGACCAGGATGTGGCCATCGCGCCGCGGAATCGCATAGCGCCGCTTGGCCAGCACCATGCTCGGCAGGAAGTCCTCGGCGCACTTGAATAGAATCATCTGCCCCTTCATCGGCTTGACCGGAATCTCCAGCCCCAGCGTCGCTAGCAACTGTGCGCTCCAGGCGCCAGCAGCCACTACAACCTGATCCGCTCGCATCTCGCCCTGCGCTGTCTGCACGCCCACGATACGCGTACCGTCGCGGAGGAAACCCTCGACCGCGCACTGCTCGATCACAGTCACATTCGGCAGCTGCCGCAGCGCTTCGCGCAAGGCGCGCAACAGACGAGGATTGCGAATGTTGGCGACACCCTCCATGTAGACGGCGCGCTCGTAACCCTCACCCAGCGAAGGCACTGCCTGGCGCACGGTCTCCATCGACACCGACGTCAGCGGCCGGCCATAACGCTCAGCCCAACTCAGCGCCTCCGCCTCGTCATGTAGATCCAGCCAGTAAAGGCCGGTGACATGCACCTCGGGGTCCACCCCCGTCTCTTCCAGAAGCCGCTCGCCAAGCTGCGGATAGAAATCCTGCGACCAATGCGCCAGCGCCGTGACTGCTGGGCTATAACGCCACGGATACAACGGCGACACGATCCCGCCGCCGGCCCAGGAAGCTTCGCGACCAACATCGCCCGACTCCAGCAGCAACACCGACGTGCCTGCCTGAGCCAGGCGATAGGCGGACAACAACCCGATGACACCGCCACCGACAACGATCACTTCTTGATTCACATGCCTCTCCAACCATCTGGTTCACATTTCTGCCCGTCCTCACTTGGACTGACGGGCAGGCTGCTTTAAAAGAGCGTCGTGTATCTCGCGAACGCCAATACACATAAAGCAGCCAGGACGGCTGAGCATCATACGTGCAAAGGAACCGCACTATGGCGAACCGAAATCAAGGCTTCACACTAATAGACCTGATGGTCACGCTGTCGGTATTAAGCGTCGTCGCTGCGATAGCTATCCCCGCGTTCGGCAACATGATTGAAAGAAGTCGCCAGGAAGCGCTGAAGGATGAGGTCGAAAGCACACTGCACAATGCCCGCACGCAAGCAGTTCTACGGCGCCGCACCATAGAGATATGTGGAAGCGGAGACGGGGCAACATGTTCGACGAACTGGGCAGATGGCTGGCTTGTACGCACTACGACAGGGCAAACACTGCAACTGACCCAACTTCCACATCAAGCTGAGCTCAGCTGGATTGGCTTTAGCGAGAGCATTCGTTTTCGCGATAACGGGGCGGCGCCCGCCAGCAATGGGCGATTTTACCAATGCCATGGGAAGCAGGTCGCATGGCAAGTCGTCGTCAGTCGTCAGGGGCGGATACGCCAGGCTTCAGAGGCAGAAAACACCGCTCAAGCCAGCCTATGCCGGTGAAGCCGAACCAGGGACTCCTGCGGCAAACATCGACGCCATCACAGCTCAAACTCAAGCCTCGACCGTTCATCCATACAAACGCACCAACGATCTTCCCCATGCGGACAAGACACCAACGCATTTGCATCATCCGCTCACGATTCCCCTGGAGTACACCATGTCACGCACAACCGACATGCACGGATTCACCCTGGTCGAGCTGATGATCACCCTGGCGTTGCTTGGCGTTTTCGCAGCCATTGCCGTCCCCAGCTTCAACAGCCTGATCCGTAGTAACCAAGTGCAAAGCAAGGCAGAGGAACTGGTTAGCTTCCTGCAGCACGCACGTGGTCAAGCGGTCCTTAACCGACAGGCATACGAAGTACAGATCAAGAGTAATGCGCCCTGGGAACTCAGCAGCGCGGGAAGCGGGGAAGTGGAGCGAATCCTGGAGCATAACCCCGCTCACGCGGAGATCCTCAGCTCAGCCCTCAGCGACGACAAACTGGTCTACCGGGCCAACGGCACGGCTACAACCGCCAAGTTCACCATATGCCGCGACTCAGACCCGGCCACCGGCTACCTACTCGAAGTGCAAGCTAGCGGCGGCCTCGTTCTCTACCCTCGAGGCAAGAAAGACGGAGCTGCCATGGACAGCTGCACACCATGAGGAACTCAATGAAAACCAATAAAGGCTTCAGCCTGATCGAGGTACTGGTGGCCCTACTGCTAACCACCATCGGTGTACTCGGCATGGTGGCTCTGCAGGGACGCAGCATCCAATACACACAGGACTCGGTACAGCGCAACACGGCCATCGTTCTGGCCGGCGACTTGATCGAAATTGTAAGAGCGCACCCAAAAGAGCTGTTCGATACTTCGCCACCGCAGTTCCCTATGAACAGCGGGTTAAAAGACAGCTCCATTTTCTACAAAGCCGCCGGCGATGAGTTCGCCGACCGCGAGAGCTGCGTGGCGAGTCCGACCCGAATAGCAAAAACAGCAAAAGAACTGCGCGACTGCTGGGCCGACAAGGTTGAAGCATTGTTACCAGGCGGCAGCGAGCTATTCGTTAGCGACGTATACGTTTGCCGCAGCTCTATTGCAGGTGATTGCGATGACAAGGGTTCAATGCTTGAAATTCGCCTGGCCTGGCAAGTTCGTGAAGGCGCCTGCCTTGATGCGGAAAACTCCGATGTTTGCAGCTATACAGTTCGGGTAGAACCATGAACCACATTAAACATCAATTTGGCCTGTCCATGGTAGAACTGCTTATCGCACTAGCGATCAGTAGCTTTCTAATCCTCGGTATTACGCAAGTCTATATCGACAACAAGCGTAACTATGTCTTCCAACAGAATCAGGCTGGGAACGTCGAAAACAGTCGCTTTGCCGCATTAGTCATTAACGACTACCTGAGCAAGGCAGGCTATCGTCGGACACCCTCAGCGCTGCTGGACATCGTCTTTCCCTCCCGCCCTGCTTCCGGTGGATGCCTCGCATTCAACGCTGGACATGCCGCTACCGGATTGGATCCCAGTGAAGGTATCGGCTTCTGCATTCGATATCAGCCGCAAGTCAGTGGAGAACTGGACTGTCAGGGCACGGCTAGCTCTGTTACATATGACGAAGCCTTCCCTTCTTCCCCGCCCGACGCAGCCGACCTGACCGTTCTGGCGTTCAAATACGAACCCAGCAGCAACGACCAGCTGCAGGACGGGCGCCTTCTATGTAAAAGCCTCAACGCCACCACGCCGCAGTACGGCGAGGTGCTCCGCGGCATTGCGGACCTGCGTTTGGACTTCGGTGTAGGCAAGACTGACATGCTGGAAAAGGAAGTTACCACCTTCGTCCAGCAAGCAGATTGGACACCCACCAGTGGTGCGATTCGTAGCGTGCGCTATGCCCTACTGCTCTCCAGCCGTGCAGGACAGCGCGACGGCGATGACTCGAAGGTTCTTGCCGACTGGCTGCTAGAAGCCTCAACGGAAGCGCAAACCCGACTGGAAGAGGCAGATAACAAGCGCATCTACCAAGTGGCAGGCGCCACGCAAACCATCAGGAATCTAATGCCATGATGCTCATTTCCCGCAAATCTCAGGGCGGAGCGGTACTCCTCGTTTCCCTCGTCATGCTGCTGGTTCTGACTGTACTGGCCGTCAGCAGCATGCGAGGCGTGACGCTCGAGTCACGCATCACGGCAAACCGCGCTCACGACATGAAAAGCCAGAACATTGCAGATGCGGCATTGCGCGAAGCTGAATTTCGTTTTTACGGTCCCGGCAACTTGTCCGAGAAGCTTGAAGCTAAAGCAGCCAACTGTTTGGCGGCTAACACCCTGAAGGCCAATGGAATCAACAGCCCTTGCCTGCTTGAAGTCAAGACAGATCGTCTACTGGCATTCGTGGACCAGCCTCACCAGGCGGACGGAGATGATCTCCTGACCGCCTCGAACGTCTGGATGCCTTACCGAGGTACGGACCCTGCTGCAGCCACGACGGCCGACGCCCACTACAACAGCATCCTGGCGGATGTAGCAGGGAACGCTGCTGTCAACGCCGAATATGGCGGGCGTGGCGAGGGAAGTGGCACCTATTTCTATCTCAACAACGGCAAGACCGGCGACGCCCTCTATCTGCAGTCGACGCACGCCAACATCTACCTTGGCCTTAACAATTGAGAGCCGACATCATGTCCCGTTTTCATCCTTATTCTCGCGCTAAGACGCTCTCATACGCTCTTTTTGGCGTAGCCCTGCTCAGCGCAGCCAATAGCTTTGCGGCTGTATCACAGAGCCCGTTGAGCCTCACCGTTGGCGTCCCGCCGAACATGGCACTTACGCTGGATGACTCAGGCAGTATGCGCTGGGCCTTCGCCCCCGATAACGTCGATGGCATACACGCTACGCGACGAGCGAAGTCGAGCGATTTCAATCCACTTTATTTCAACCCAAGTATCAGCTACGACGCACCCATCGTGTTCGACACGAACGGTACAGAACAGCCACTTTCTACCAGCTATAGCGCCGCTTTACTTAACGGTTACAAAAGCACCCTTGGCAGTATTGATCTACGCAGCGACTACAAAGTCACCTGGAGCTACGACCTGCTCAGCTCACAGGCCACTAGTTACGGCTATAGCAACACCTCTAACCGCTTGGGAGAGAACCCTGCGGGCGACTTCAGTGCGAGCGTAGTACGTAACACCAATGGCACATCTACAGTCACCAATGACGCTGGCATCCAGTTCGCAATTAACCGCACCAGTAGCTCTGCATGTAGCGCCACTGCGACTATTTCTGGCGTTAGCGTCACTGCTAATTGCAGTCGAACTGCAACCAATACCTACACCGCGACTCTAGCGCAGCGCGGTGTTCCAGCCTACTACTACACTTACGACTCTAGCCTTGCTAACAACTGCAGCGAAGCGAACGACGACTGCTATACGCTAAATTTCGTCAGCAGCGAACAACAACAGAACTTTGCCAACTGGTATTCCTTCTACCGTAATCGCGCTTTAGCTACCATTTCCGCTGCGGCACTGGCGTTCTATGATCTTTCACCCTCGGTTCGCCTGACTTGGCAAGGCCTTGGCAACTGCAAGAGTTTTACAGGTGCCGATACGACAAACTGCTACAATAACTCTCTGAAAGATTACTCACCTACACACAAAGGGCAGCTTTACGCCTGGTTGCAAAACATTAACTTTAACCAAACCACCTACCTGCCAGCTGCGATGAAACGAGCAGGCGAATTTTACACCACTAGTACGCCGTGGCAGAAAACTCCAAACGGGACAGGTAACACCAGCCTAAATACCTATGCGTGCCGTGCCAGTTACCACATCCTAATGACTGACGGGCAATGGAACTCCACCACTACAATGCCCAGCAATGTCCGTCACGATGCTGCGACCTTCAACCTGCCTGACGGCCGTGCTTATAGCGAGCGCAAGCCCTATTACGACAGCACGAGTGAAACTCTGGCCGACCTGGCCATGCACTACTGGGCTACCGACCTTAACCCAGATCTGGACAATGATTTGCCGGCGTACACCCCCTTCAAAAGCGGCGATACGACAACTGACTACTGGGACGCGCGCAACGACCCGGCGACTTGGCAGCATATGACCAACTTCGTGATGGGGCTCGGCCTAACCGAATCACTGAACAACGCGAATATTCCTTGGGCGGGCGGTACTTTCGCAGGACAGGGCTACGCCAACCTGGTCGCTGGCACAGCAACCTGGCCGCCAGCTTCCAGCGGCAGCGCCAATAATGTCTATGACCTCTGGCATGCCGCCATCAACTCACGCGGCGAGTTCTTCAGTGTCGACAGCCCGGAAGCAATGGTTCAAGCCTTCGATGACATCCTATCCCGCATTGCTGATCGGAAATCCACGGCAGCCAGGCCTGCCATCAACTCCGGCCAAGTCAGTACCGATGAAAATAACAACGGTACCGTCAAGACCGTCTCATATCAGACATCCTATGCCAGCGACGACAATTGGTCTGGCGACGTCAAGCGCTTCGAAAAAGTCTGGAGCGCTCAAAACAACGCTTTTGAAACATCCGAAGTATGGAGCGCAAAAACCCAGGTGCCAGGCTGGCAAAGCCGGATCATAAAAATGGCCGGAGACACGAACAGCGGTTTGGCGGACTTCACTTGGGACAACGCCGGCTCTGCCAGTACTGCCGGCACGTTAGCAAACTTGCTCAGCCGTGACCCGGAGAATAGTAATTTGCCGGACGCAAAGGGAGAGCAGCGCTTACAGTATCTCCGCGGCAACCGCACTGGCGAAGGCTCAACGTTCCGTCAACGCAGTAGCGTCCTAGGTGACTTCTATTCATCCAGTCCAGCCGTAGTATCCGGGCCCCGCTACCTCGTGAACTTCAGTAACCGCCTGGAAGGCAATACCGCGTACTCCACGTTTTCAACCAGTGTCGCCGGGCGGACGCCTCGTGTATATGCGGGCGGGAATGACGGCATGCTACATGGATTCAATGCACTCACCGGCGTCGAGGAATTTGCCTTCGTCCCCAGTGCCGTGTTCGCTAAGCTCAACAAGCTGACCGGCTCCAACTACAGCCATGAATTTTTTGTGGATGGCAGCCCCGTCGTGGCCGATGTCTACAACGGCGAAGAATGGCGCACCATTCTGGTCGGCACATTGAAGGCAGGAGGCAAATCTATCTTTGCGTTGGATATCACGACACCGGGAAGTGAGGAGTTGCTGTGGGAATTCGACGATAGCAGCCTGCCTGATGATGCAGCAGTAAAGATGGGTTACAGCTTCTCCCAACCGACTATTGCGCGACTGCATACCGGAACATGGACCGTCGTGTTCGGCAATGGTTACGAAAGCCCCAACAATACCAACGGCAAGGCGGCTTTGTTCGTCGTAGATGCAATAGAGGGCACGCTCCTTACTAGCCTGGAAGTCGAGGGTGTAGACGGGGTTGCGAATGGCCTTTCGACACCCAAACTTGCCGACTACAACGCTGACGGTGTAGCCGACTATGCCTACGCGGGAGATCTTCAGGGCAATCTCTGGCGTTTCGATCTGCTACGTAACGGTCGGAGCGATACGGCGCCCTTCACCACCGAAGACGATAGCGAAAACGCCATTGATGATTTCGAGGTAGCCTTTGGCGGCGAACCACTGTTCAGCGCCGTAGCAAACACCGGCACCGAAGGTCGTCAGCCCATTACATCCGCACCGAGCCTGGTGCTACACCCCACCGGGTTCGGCTATCTGGTCGTATTTGGTACCGGCAAGTTCTTCGAGACCGGCGACAAAGAAGGCGACAAGAGTTTCGCTCAAACGGTATACGGCATCTGGGACAAACAAACGCTGGGCGAGGAAGCAAGTGACCCGAATATCGCCCGCAGCAGTTTGCAACAGCAGACAATCACCACCCAAACCACAGTCGAGGCCAACGGCACCACGCGCCAAGGTCTGGTCTTGAGCAATAACAACGTCAGTTGGCAGGGCAGCGATACCCAGGCGGCACAGAATGGCTGGTTTCTTAACCTGCGACAGAGCCAGGGGGAAATGGTGGTGGAGAACATGTCGCAGCTAGGTCGCACGATCTTCTTCCAATCGCTGATTCCGAATGATGACCCCTGCGGTGATGGCGCGAATAACTGGACCTACGCCATCAATCCCTTCACTGGCGGCAGAACCTCTCACAACGCCTTTGACTACATACCGACCACGGACATCGGTACGACCAGCGTCTCAGCGGTTCGCCAGGATGGTGAAGGTGGCGGCACACTCTCACAGGATTCCGACGGTACGTACCAATACTGCACAGGCCAGGAGTGCATCAACGTCTACCCGGACCCGGCAAGCCTAGGCCGGCAAAGCTGGCGCCGTATTGAACAGGAATAACTAGATGAACCCAGTATTAACGGAGCAGTCCATGAAGCGAGCTCAGTGCGGCTTCACCCTGATTGAACTCATGATCGTGGTCGCCATCATCGGCATCCTGGCCGCGATTGCCTATCCGAGCTATGACGAGTACGTAAAGCGCGGTAACCGCACCGAAGGGCAAGCCCTACTGAGCGATGCATCCGCGCGGCAGGAGCGTTACTTCGGCCAGAACAATGCTTACATCACTTCAGACGCCGATATTGCCAAGCTAGGGCTGAGGAACGGTAATACGTCGGAAACAGGTAAATACACACTTTCAGTAGGCACAAACAACGGGGACGGGGGCTATACGCTCACAGCCGAACAACAGTTCGGCGACACCAAATGCGGCAATCTAACTCTGACCGCCCTTGGCGCCAAGGACAGGACCGGCAGCGGAAAGACCGCCGCGGAGTGTTGGCGCTAAGCTTCCAACTGAGCGAGGGCTAGCGCACCCCTAACGATCTGTCAAAGCCTTATAAACTGTGACGAAGCCTCGGCCCTCTGGCCGGGGCTTTTGTCTAATCAGCTATGCGTTATTGGAGCACACGGGTACTTGATCAGAACGCGAGACAATTCATTCGCTCAAGACCAGATTAATCAGCGATACCTAAGTCCTCGCTTGATAACTCGCGATGGATCAAACCACCTTTAACCGCAACTCTTTCGGCATCGAGAACGTCACGTTCTCTGGGCGGCCCTCCAGCTCATCCATGCCGCTGGCGCCCCACTCCTTGAGCCGCTCGATCACCCCACGCACCAGCACTTCAGGGGCTGATGCACCGGCGGTGATACCGATACGCTCGATGCTCTCGAACCATTCGCGCTTAAGGTCTTCGGCGCCGTCGATGAGATAAGCCGGCGTGCTCATCCGCTCGGCGAGTTCGCGCAGGCGGTTAGAGTTCGAGCTATTCGGGCTGCCCACGACCAGAACCACATCGCATTCATCGGCCAGTTGCTTCACCGCATCCTGGCGATTCTGGGTGGCGTAGCAGATGTCATCCTTGCGCGGGCCGCCGATGCCTGGGAACTTGCTGCGCAGCGCGTCGATGACACGGCTGGTGTCATCCATGGAGAGCGTTGTCTGAGTGACAAAGGCCAGCGCCTCGGGGTCGCGCACTTGCAGCTGGGCGACGTCTTCCTCGTCTTCAACCAGGTAGATCGCGCCACCGTTGCGCGCATCGTACTGGCCCATAGTGCCTTCGACTTCCGGGTGGCCCTGATGACCGATCAGGATGCACTCACGCCCATCACGACTGTACTTGGCGACTTCCAGATGCACCTTGGTCACCAGCGGACAGGTGGCGTCGAAAACCTTCAAACCACGCTTCTCCGCCTCCAGCCGTACAGCCTGGGAGACGCCATGGGCACTGAAGATGACAATGACATCGTCCGGCACCTGGTCCAGCTCTTCGACGAAGATCGCCCCACGCGCACGCAGGTCTTCGACCACGAACTTGTTGTGCACCACTTCATGCCGCACATAGATCGGCGGCCCGAAAACTTCCAGGGCCCGGTTGACGATTTCGATGGCGCGATCCACACCCGCGCAGAAGCCGCGAGGGTTGGCGAGTTTGATTTGCATGATAAGTCTCGGCACGCGAAGGCTTGATGACGGGTGAGTGTAACGCGATACGGCACAGGCGTTCTCCGACGCCCTGTATCGGCCAGCGGGAGGGAAGTAATCCTCCCGGCTGGCCAGCTCCGGTTACACCGGTTTGACGTCGATGATCTCGACCTCGAAGGTCAGCATCTTGCCAGCCAATGGGTGATTGAAGTCTACGGTGACCTGACTCTCGTCGAACGCCTTCACCACACCCGGCAGCTCGGTACGCGCCGCATCCTGGAAGCTCACCATCAAACCCTCCGAGAGCTCCATTCCTTCGAATTGGCTGCGCGGCATGACCTGCACATTCTGCGGGTTGACCTGGCCGAAGCCCTGCTCCGGAGCAATCTGCAGGGTGCGCTTGTCACCGGCCTTCATCCCGTAGAGCTGCTGCTCAAAGCCTGGCAGCAGGTTGCCATCACCTACCTTGAAGGTTGCTGGCTTCTTGTCGAACGTGCTGTCGACCAGCTCGCCCGTTTCCAGGCCAAGCGCGAAATGCAGGGTGACTTCCTTGTCCGGCCCAATGCGCTGTTCAGTCATGTGCAGCTTCTCCGGTCTTGTTGCCCTTGAACATGTCCAGCGCCAGCATGACGGCACCGATGGTGATGGCGCTATCAGCGATATTGAACGCGGGGAAATACCAGCGGTTCTGCCAATGCACCAGAATGAAATCGACTACATGGCCTAACACCACGCGATCATAGAGATTGCCCAGCGCGCCGCCCAACACGAGCGCCAACGCTACTGCCAGCCAGGTTTCGTTTGCTTTCAGCCGCTTCAGCCAGACCACCAGCACGACACTGACGCCAACTGCGATCACCGCAAACAGCCAACGCTGCCAGCCGCCATGATCGGCAAGGAAGCTGAACGCCGCCCCCGTGTTGTACGCCAGCGTCCAGGCGAAGTAGCCCGGAATCACGTCGACCTTCTGGTACAGGCTGAAGTTGGCCTCAAAGTAGTGTTTGGTCGCCTGATCGAAGGCGATCACCAGCACACTGAGCCACAGCCAGGCGAGCCGACCGAAACGCGCACTCATTGCACAGCCTCCGGCTCGCTGATCGTCCGGCGCACATCACGCATAGTGACGAACCTCACCAGCGCCTTCGATATTCTCCACACAGCGACCGCAGATGTCCGGATGCTCGGCATGCGTCCCAACGTCCGGCAGATGGTGCCAGCAACGACCGCACTTGCTATGTCCGGTCTTGCGGACCACCAGCTTGAGGCCGGCCAGCTCACTCTCCACGGCCTCGGCTGGGGCCTGAGCCAGTGGTGCGATATCTACGGCAGAGGTGATCAGCACGAAGCGCAGCTCGTTGCCCAGCTTGGCCAACTCCGCAGCCAGCGCGCCTTCTGCATACAGCGTGACTTCCGCCTGCAGATTGCCGCCAATGGTCTTGGCCGCACGCTGGTTTTCCAGTTCCTTGTTCACCGCGGTCTTGACCGCCATGACCTTGTCCCAGAAAGCGCGATCCAGCTCGGCTTCCTGTGGTAGCGCGGTCAGGCCCGTGTACCAGGTATTGAGCATCACCGACTCGTTGCGCTCGCCCGGCAGGTACTGCCAGATTTCCTCGGCGGTGAAGGCCAGGATCGGCGCGATCCAGCGCACCAGCGCCTCGGCGATGTGGTACAGCGCGGTCTGGCAGGAGCGACGCGGCAGGCTGTCCGCACCAGTGGTGTATTGGCGGTCCTTGATGATGTCCAGATAGAAGCCGCCTAACTCCTGCACGCAGAAGTTGTGCACCTTCTGGTAGACGTTCCAGAAGCGATAGGTGGTGTAGGCCTCCTCGATCTCCTGCTGCAGCAGCAGTGCGCGGTCTATGGCCCAGCGGTCCAGGGCGATCAGCTGATCATTCGGCACCATGTGCTGTGCGGGATCGAAGCCGTCGAGATTCGAGAGCAGGAAGCGTGCGGTGTTGCGGATACGGCGGTAGGCATCGGCGCTGCGCTGCAGGATTTGCTTGGATACCGCCATTTCGCCGGAATAGTCGGTGGCCGAGACCCACAGACGCAGGAT
>DNMQ01000291.1:3993-10429 GCA_003488145.1 Pseudomonas sp. | reverse complement strand
CCAGTCATCCTGGAAACAAACCGGCTATTTCCGCCATGGCCCGCTCAGAGATCGCCGAACGCCCGCCGCTGACCGTCGCCCTGCTGGCGACGCCGGACAGTACGGCCTCGACGCTGTTCGGCCTCTACGATCTGCTGCTGGGTGCCCGTCGCGACTGGCAGCAACTGCTGCACCGCGCCGACGTGGCGTCGCCTTTCCTGCCGCTGATCGTCAGCCGCGACGGACACTCGCTGCGGGTCTACAACGATATCCCGGTCCACCCTCATGCCAGTCTGGACGACGCACCGCCTACCGACGTGGTGATCGTCAGCAACCTGGCGGTCAGCCCCTGGGAGCCGCTCGATGATCGCTACGCGCCCGAGGCGCAATGGCTGTGCGAGCGCTACGCGGCCGGCGCGACGCTGGCGGCGGCCTGCTCAGGAGCCATGCTGCTGGCGCGTACCGGGCTGCTGGCCGGCTGCGAAGGGACTTCGCACTGGGGCTACTGCGATTGCCTGCGCCGCGAGTACCCGGACGTGCACTGGCATCCGGACAAGGCATTGGTCGGCACCGGCGTCGGCCAGCGCCTGGTGATGTCCGGCAGTGGCAGCAGCTGGCATGCGCTGGGACTGTTTCTCATCGCCCGTTTCGTCGGTGCGCGGGAGGCGATGGAGGTGGCGCGGCTGAACCTGTTCGATTGGGACGCGACCAGCCCGCTGGCCTACGCCGCGATGATGCGCACCGGCCAGCTGGCTGATCCGGTGATCGCGCGTTGTCAGGAATGGGCCGCGCAGCATTACGAGGAAGAGGCGCCGGTGAGCGCCATGGTGCGCATCAGCGGCCTGCCGGAGCGGACCTTCCAGCGCCGCTTCGCCCTGGCCACGGGACTGACGCCGCTGGATTACATCCATACCCTGCGGCTGGAGGAAGCCAAGCAACTGCTGGAAAGCGGAGAGCTGTCGGTTGAAGCGATCGCCTGGGAGGTGGGCTATCAGGACGCCGGCTTCTTCGGTCGACTGTTCCGGCGCAAGGTCGGCCTCACGCCGACGCAATACCGGCGACGTTTCGGCGTTTTGTCGCGGCGCCTGGACGGCATCGCCACGCTGCAGCAGGTGGCGCCGGCCGTGCACTGATCCCAGCGGATGTGCCGTCCGCCGGTATCGTTACCCCCTCCGGCTCAGAGCCGGGTCGGGCCGTCGTCTTCCGGCTCGCTCGATACCACCGGCGACAGTTCGAAGCTGTCGGTGCTGTCCATGGCACTGGCCGCGACGCGGTCGATGCTGTTCAGCGCATGGCCGATGATCGAGCTGACACTGGCTTCGTGATGGTGCACGGGCAACCGTTCGATGGCCGCCAGCACCTCTTCTCCAGGCACGGTTTCCACCGCGAGCAGGCGTTCGGTGATGTGGTCGAGCGCCGGTTTCAACCGCTGCAGCAGGGCCAGGCATTCCTGATTGAGCCGTTGCAGCAGCTCATCGGCCGCTTCCAGCGCTTCGCGCGGATCGCTGTCCAGATGCGCGTCACGCACGGCCTGCAGGCTCAACAGCGAGCCGCGCGGGCCCATGCCGAGGGCGCCGACCATGGAAAGGGCGATCTTCGAGGCTTCCTGCAGATCCTGCCCGGCGCCGGACGACACCTCGTGGAAATACAGCTGCTCGGCGCCGCGCCCGGCCAGCAGCATCTGGATGCGATTGCGCAGTTCGGAATACATGTGCAGGCGCTTGTCTTCCACCGGCGTTACCAGCGTCACACCCAGCGCCTGACCGCGCGGCAGGATGGTGACCTTTTCCACCCGGCCGACATTCAGCGCGGCGGCGACCAGCGCGTGGCCAGCCTCGTGCACGGCAATGCGCTTGCGATCGGTCGGCGACATCGGCGTCACGCCGGAGGGTTGTTCGCCGATGCGGCAGGTTTCCACGGCATCGACGAAGTGGGCCATTTCGACCTGATTTGCCCCGCCGCGAGCTGCCAGCAGCGCGGCGTGGTTGACGATGTAGGCGATCGCGGCCGGCGTCAGGCCGACCGTGTTGCGCGCCAGTTGCGGGAAATCCAGACCCGCCGCGGCAGTGATCTTGCCGGCGTACAGGCGGAACAGCGCTTCGCGGTCATCGAGGCCGGGCAGGCCGACGGCGATCGAGCGGTCGAAGCGGCCTTCACGTACCAGTGCCGGATCGAGCGAGTTGGGGAAGTTGGTGGCGCCCAGCACCAGCACGCCGGCGGCGCCATCGAAGCCGTCCATCTCGGCGAGGAACTGGTTGATGTTGCGGTTGCTTTCGGCATCGCTGGAACGTGTCTGCTCGGCGCGCTTGCCGATGCCGTCGATTTCGTCGATGAAGATGATGCACGGCGCCTGCTTGCGGGCGGTGCGGAACAGCGCCTTGACCTTCTGGATGCCAACGCCGAAATACATCGAGGAGAAATCGCTGCCGGTGACCTGGATGAAGCTGGCATTCGACTCACTCGCCAGCGCCTTGGCCAGCTGGGTCTTGCCGGTGCCGGGCTCGCCGGTCAGCAGCACGCCCTTGGGCGGGCGGGCGCCGAGACGGGCATAGGCGCCCGGATCGCGCAGGTAGGCGGTGACGTCGCTGAGCGCCTGCTTGGCCTCGGCGGCGCCGATGACATCAGCGAAGGTCACGCCGCTGCCTTTTCGCTGGACTTCAAAGCTACGGGTCTTCATGGCGAAGAACACCGCCGCGCCGATCAGCAGCAGGGCGATCGGTGAGTAAGGCAGAAGGATCTTGTAAAACGGCTTTTCCGCGTCGGTCTGGAACATTGCCAACGGGAACAGCTCGCCGCTGCTCTGCGCGTACTGCTCGAGCAGCAGTCTCGCGACGCGTCCGGACTGGTCCGGCACCCAGTAGCGCAGGCCCTCGTGCAGGCTGACGTAGACCGCATCCTTACCCAATGCGGCGCTGGCAATGCTGGCGCCACGCAGATCGTTCATCAGCACCGAGAGATCGCGCCGATTGGCCTGCCAGGGCTCGGTGGAGTCCTGCAAGGCTTCGAGCATGCTCGCCGCCGCGCCTTTGGCTGGCGTCGACGGGGCGCTGGGGCGCAACTGCCAATAGGCGACGCTGGCGGCGATCAGCAGGAGCAGGAAAATAAAAAGTACAGGGCCGCGGCGACCTTGTAGCAGACGGGGTGTTTTCATTTCACATCCAATCGGGAAACCCGACGTTTCGACAAACCACCGCCAGGAGGCGGACCACAGTTGTTCGCGGGAAACCCCGCGGCGCCATTTGCATGGCGCGCCACAGTTCGGATGTGTTGGATGCGATTTATATGCCCGACTGTGTCTCGGCTCGGCAGACTCCGATAGCCGGCGAGAATACGGCAAGTGCCACCATGGGGGCGGCTACGCGACGAACGGAGAGCAGGTTTTCGACGAATGACCGGCTGTGCGGGGAACGAAAGTGTGCGTCGGATGACGTGCCGCGACGCCCGGCGGGACTGGCGGAGCACGGCATCTCACGTAAGTGATCCGGCGCAGAGATTGTCCCGCAAGGCCCTGTTAGGGTTCATCGCCGCGCGGTCGCTTGTCCCGAACCGGGCGCAATAAGAACCTGCCGACAGCCGCCCGGAACCGATGCCGGTGCGGAATAACAACGTCCGATCGACCCGAGACTTCCACATGCCGACCACCAAGAAGTATCTTCGCTGCGCTTTTCTGGGCGCGCTGATTACCCTCCTGCCAATCGCCTCGGCCAGCGCCGACGGGGAAACCATCAACCTGCTCACGCAGAATTTCCCGCCGTTCAGCATGGCCGACGATGGCAAGAATTTCGCCAAGGAGGGTGCGATCAGCGGCATTGATGCCGAGGTGGTGGCCGCTCTGTTCAAGCGCGCGGGCGTGCCCTATGCGATGACGCTGCGTTTCCCGTGGAGCCGCCTGCAGCAGTTGGCCGAGAAGACCCCGGGCTTCGCTGTGTTCTCCCTCAGCCGTACCCCCGAGCGCGAGCCCAAGTACAAGTGGGTCGGTCCGCTCAGCGAGATCCAGATCGTGCTGCTCAAGACTCCGGAGAGCCAGATTCAGGTCTCCAGCCTGGATGTTGCCAAGCAGTATCGAATCGGCTCGAAGGATGGCAGCGTGGGCAGTCAGTACCTGATCAACCGTGGCATCGAGGTGCAGAGTTCGCTGATCGACACCCCGGCCAAGCTGAAGGCCGGTCAGTTCGATCTGTGGGCGACCACCAACCCCTCCGGCGAATACGAGGCGAAGCAGGCCGGCGTCGGCCCGCTGGCCGTGGCGCTGACCCTGAGCCGTGTCGACCTCTATCTGGCGCTGAACAAGGAAACGCCGGATGCAGTCGTCGAGAAGCTGCAGCGCACCCTCGACCAGATGAAGCAGGAAGGGCTGCTGCAGCAGGCGGCGCAGCGTTACGTGAACTGAAGGCGTTTCACGCTACCGGGGGACGGGTGATCGACCCCTTCGGCAAGTTCTACCTGCAATCGGATCGAATCACTACCAAGCATGAATGAGGCGTGCCGGTGAGGCATCTGGCTAACGCAGGCTGCCGCCGTGGGGCCTGCCCACACTGCCTCTTAGATTTCGTCTGGCGGATTCTGATAAACGCCTGTTGGCCGAGCTCATCGACCTTGGGGTAGTCGCGTGGCACCGGTCCGATCAACAAGTCGCCGGAAAATGAAGCGGCAGGGGATTTTTTGCCGGTTTGGACTGCCTTAGTCCAGTGGAGCGGTATCGCTCCAACCGCACTCCTGGCGATTCGAGAATTCGATGACTTGCTTCAATAACTACATGCTACGTGCCTTCTGCATGGCCGCCGCCGTCTGGATTGCGCCTACCAACGCCGAGAACCTACCCGAACCGGTAGGCCATGTGGCGCGGGTGGAAGGCGCTGCGTACATCAGCAGCCGCGGCTATACCAACGCCGCCAAGGTCGGCCAGGCAATCGTGCCGGGTGTGGCTTTGAGCACCGGCGCCGAAGGTGCGCTGGGGGTGATCCTCGGCGACGGCAGTGTTTTGGCGTTCGGCCCGCACAGCGAGCTTACCCTCGACGACTATCGCTTCGCCCCGGCATTGGATGAGCTGCGCCTGCGCGCGACGCTCAATCGCGGCACGCTCAACCTGATTGCGGGCGACATGGCCCGCCTCGATCCACAGGCCATCGCTGTCGACACGCCGGACGGCCGCATCGGTGTGCGCGGTGGCCAGGTGTTGATGAAGGTGAGCCCGTGAAGCCGATTACGCTGATGCAAACGATGGTGCTGCTGGCGATGACGGCAGTGGCGGGCTGCGCGCAGCATTCCTACGTGATGCTGGCGGACGACAGTGGTGGGCGCGGTGGTGTGATGCTTGGAGAGGAAGGGCAGCGTCGGCTGGACGCGTCTGGCCAGGGCATGGCAATTGCCGGTACCGGTCAGGCCTATGTCGTACCGGACATGCGCCGCAAGGCGGACTTCGACAAGGCGCTGGCTGCCCAGCCGGCATTGCCCGAGCGATTTAGCCTTCATATCGCGCCATCCGGCGCGCTGGACAGCACGGCTGAACAACTGCTGGACAGCGTGCTGCTGGCAGCCCAGCGTCGGGACTATCCGGTGGTAACAGTCATCGGCCATACCGATACGCTGGGTCATCGTGCGGCCAACGAGCAGGTCGGTTTGCGTCGCGCCCAAGCGGTCGCCGAGCTGTTGCGCACCAAGGGGCTGGAAGCGATGGAGTTGCGGGTGGAATCCCACGGCGAGCGCAATCTTCTGATAGCGACGCCGGATGCCACGGCCGAGCCGCGCAATCGGCGAGTCGAAATTCTGGTGCGTTGAGGTCGATGACGCGGCGACTGGCGCCGCGCCGACAGACGATCCGATCAGTCGATGACCAGAACGGCGTCCATTTCAACCTGCGCACCCTTGGGCAGCGCGGAGACACCGATGGCGGCACGCGCCGGGTACGGCTGCTGGCAGTAGCGGCTCATCACCTCGTTGACGGTGGCGAAGTTGCCGAGGTCGGTAAGGAAGATGTTGAGCTTGACGATGTCCTTCAGCGAGCCGCCAGCCGCTTCTGCCACCGCCTTGAGGTTCTCGAAAACCTGCACCGCCTGCGCTTCGAAACCTTCCACCAGCTCCATGCTCTTGGGATTCAGCGGGATCTGCCCGGACAGGTAGACGGTGTTGCCGGCCTTAATGGCCTGGGAGTAGGTGCCAATGGCGGCCGGCGCCTTGTCGGTGTTGATCACGGTCTTGCTCATGGAGACTCCTCTGAGGGTTGGGCAACGGGCAGCCAGCATAATGGCTGATGGCGAGAGCGGCCAGCCGTGGCGTTTTGCAGACAGGTCGAAGTCGACGGAGGAGGTCAGGCCTTGACGCGGGTAATGCGGGTGACGCCCTTGATCGCGCGCAGCTTCTTGATGACTCGGGCCAGGTGCACGCGGTCATGCACGCTGACCACCAGCTGGACGACGCTGATGCGGCCGTCGCGCTCGTCCATGCCGATCTTCTCGAT